>JBBQXY010000115.1:0-19738 GCA_038209195.1 Ktedonobacterales bacterium
CGGCGGTGGGCACGCTAAAGCGGCCCCTACGCTGGCTCTATCCTTATTTGGAATGGCTGTGTATTAGTAGGGCAGACGCATGAAGAAGGTCGAACCTATTCCTTCGGAAGACTCGAACCAGAGACGGCCTCTATGCCGCTCGACGAGTTCGCGACTGAGGTAGAGCCCCAGCCCTGTCCCGGTGATTTCAGAGGCACGAGCATTCTCCGCTCGCACAAAGCGCCCGAAAATACGTGTCTGTTGCCGGGCTGGAATGCCGATGCCATGATCGCGGATTGAGAGGAGTATGGCGTGTGGTTCCTTTTCTTCGCGTATCGCCAGCTCAATCGGTCCTCCCTCCGCGCTGTATTTGATGGCATTGCTGAGCAAATTGGAGAGCACCTGCTCAATGAGCACGCGGTCAATCTCCAGCACCAGGGATGAAAACGTTGTGTCGAGCGAGATGACATGCCGCTCCGTGGTCATTTGCCATTGTGCCATGATATGCTGGGTCAGAGCTACCAGGTCGGTGGGTTTACGGGACAGAGCCTGATTTCCTGCTTGTAGGCGCGTCACGTCGAGCAGATCCCCGGTGAGTTTATCCATACGTACCGTGACTTCCTTTATCTCGTACAGGGCTTCGCGCTGCCACTCGGGAAGCTCAACGCCTTTCCCCCGTGCCGTCTGGTACACGAGCATACTGGTAAAGCCCTTGAGGATCGCCATGAGGTTGCGCAACTCGTGGGCCGCTATCCCGATAAACTCGTCTTTGAGGTATTCGTTCTCCTTGAGTGTACTCACGTCCTGGTATGTCACGAGCATTACCGACTCGGTGAGTACGGGCTGCGCTGAGCCCTGTGCATCCGTTGTTTGCCTGAGGAGATGCCATCCCTGGGACGAGTCGAGCGGTACGGCATTGACCAGCACCGGCAGGCTCGGCCCTGTGAGGCGGTGGATAGTCCCCTGCTGGTACTTGGTCGTTGCACCTTGTCGTGCTGCATGCGGCATGGCTAATTCCTGCGCGGTCACAGGGTGCCCCTGTATATTCGTGACGCTGATGTTGTTGTTGGTGAGGAACTCCTCCAATGGTTGATCACTATGCCATTCTGCGCCCCAGAGGCTGGCAGCGGCGCGGTTGGAAAACAGCAGGCGTGCATCCTCACCATAGACTAGGGAGACGCTATTGGGCAGCGCGTCGATGATCTTTTGCAGTAGCAACAGGTGCGCGCTAGACTGTGCGTGGTGGGCCTGGAGGTCTTGTACAGTCAGTTCCAGTCGGCGTTGCTCAGTGTGTGAGAGCTCAAGCATATGTGCCTGCTGACAGATGTGCTCAAGCTGTTGGGCGCGTTCGCGTTCGGCACGTCGCTGTTCGCTCATATCGCGTATGGTGCTGATGATTAGCAGGTCGTCTTCCACGAGCACGGCGCGTAGGCTGATGTCCAGCGGAAACTCGCTGCCATCCTTACGCCTCCCACGCTGATGGGGTCCGCTGCCCATCGTTTGTAAGTGTGGCGCGCTAAAATAGGGCTCCCACTGATTGAGGTGGGCAATGTTCAGATAGTGGGGCAGCAGCACCTCGAGTTGTAGCTCGTACAACTCCTCGCGGCGATAGCCGAAGAGGGCTGCGACCTGCTCGTTGGCCATCACGATGGTTTCCGCCTGATTGATAATGAGGAGCGCATCGGGTGAAATTTCCAACGCCTCCTCCAGGCCTGCTGCGGAGACGCGCCGAGGCAAAGACGAGGGAGAGGATATGTTCGTCTCTCGTTGTCCTGGTTTGCCCATCAGCGCATTCTCCTTTGGTTTCAGCTATTTCCTTGCCATAATAATGTCGTCAGTCAGATAGCACTATTACTGTTGTCGGCAGAAAATGGCGTGAAGAATAGGAAGTAGGATATGAGGATTGAGAAGAAGAGGGGTAAAGGAAGCACCAAAGAGCAATTACGACATAAGCGCGACCTCATGCGCAATTGCTCTCGGTACTATAGTTTGTGCTGTAGACCATTTTCCAAACGACAGCGGCAGCCTGCGTTGTTACGCTACAGTAGCGCGGTGACGTGTAGTTATATCTCAGAGAGTTGCTTTTCATCCGTCAACAGGCGGCCAATCAGTTGCAGCAAAGCATTGATTTTAAATGGTTTGCCAATATGCATTGTACACCCCACTGCCAGTGCCTGCTCTTGATTAACGGAGGAAACATGAGCAGTGACGGCAATGATCGGTATGGTACTAAATGCTTCCATCTTACGCAGTTGTTTTACCGCTTCCCACCCATCCATATTCGGCAGGGACAGGTCCATCAGGATGAGATCAGGATGGTGCAGTTGCGTCTGGTTGAGCGCGCTTTGCCCATCCCCGGCATAGAGAACACGATAGCCCTCCACCACAAGGTGACGTCCCAGCATAGCACGCATATCCTGGTTATCATCAACCACCAGAATCAGTTGCTTCTCGTGGATGTTGGAATAGCTGTCCTTCATTCTATTGTTTCCTGTCTCGCTGCATCCCAACTTTTTGCGGCTGGGAAGATTTTAGGTACCGGTAGAGTGGGCTGGTAACGCATCATGTTTGGGTTCCATTTTCTTTTTTTAGTATACTCTGGCAAACTAAAGATTTGGACATAGCAGAGACAAAGGTCAGCATGGGAGAAACTTCCTGTTTCTTTGGCAGAAGAAACCGATAGCAGTACATGTATCGAAAGAAATATGCCTGGTATCGGAGGATACATGAAGACACGTAATCGCCGACTGCTGCGTCCGTCTGATACACCGAAAATATCACAAGGCGATGAACAGCATATACACATACTGAATACGGTTCTTTCAGCGGCGACAGAATTCATATCCATGTTTGATGCCCAGGGCAGCTATCTCTATGCGAGCGAGAACATTGCGCTATTACTTGGTCTGAAGCAGAGCGACTTTCTAGGGAAAACGTGGCAAGAGGTAGGGCTGCCGGCGGAGTTTATGGAGCCATTTGATGTCCAGCGCCGAACAGTTATGGCGACGGGTCGAACGGTAAGGGAAGAAATGTGCTTTCCTGTAGGCAATGAGATGCGGTGGTTCTCCTATGTGGCAAGCCCCGTTGTTGGTGAGCACAAGGAAGTTGTGTCAGTCGTCGTTGCTTGGCATGATATTACTGAGCGCAAGCAGATAGAAGAAGCCACCTACCAACTCGCATCCATTGTCGGGTCTTCAGGCGATGCCATTTTCAGTAAAAACCTGGAAGGAGTCATTATCACCTGGAATGGCGGTGCCGAGAAACTCTTTGGCTACACCGCCGCTGAGATGATTGGTCAAACCGTCTCTCTCCTCTTGCCACCGTATCAAGAGGCAGAACTGCTGCCCGTACTAGAACGGGTCAGGGCAGGAGAAACCATACAGAACCTTGAAGCGATACGGATGAGAAAGGATGGCACCTCCATAGAAGTGTCCGTCACCGTCTCTCCCATCCGCGACGCCAAGGGGAGAATCATGGGAGAATCGACGATTGCTCGCGATATTACTGCACGCAAGCAGGCGGCAGCGGTGATACAGGAGTTGAGCAGGCAGAAAATCGACATCCTGGAGAGCATTACCGATGCCTTCTATGCTGTCGATATGTCGTGGCACTTCACGTATGTGAACACACAGGCAGCGACGATCTTGCGAAAGAAGCACGAAGAGCTTCTTGGCAGAAGTCTCTGGGAGTTGTTCCCTGAATCCGTCGATTCTCTCTCATATCAGCAGTTTCACAAGGCGATGGCGGAAGGTGTTACCGTTGAATTTGAAAGGTTTTATCCACCTCACGAACGCTGGTATGAAATCCATGCTTATCCTTCAAGCAGCGGTCTGGCCGTGTATTTGCGCGATGTCAATGCACAGAAGGAAGCTGCGGAAGCCTTGCGACAAAGCGAGGAAAACTTTCGTTTGCTGGCCGACGCCATGCCACAAATCGTCTGGACCTCACGACCGGATGGCTGGCTCGATTACTACAATCAGAAATGGTTTGATTATACGGGCATGACGTTTGAACAAACGCAAGGCTGGGGTTGGGGACCTGTAGTGCATCCCGATGATCTTCAGAAATGTATCAATGTATGGCAGCATTCGGTAGAAACGGGGGAACCCTATACGATTGAGTATCGCTTCAAGTCAGCCGCTGATGGATTGTATCGTTGGACCTTGGTCGTGCGTTACCGGTGAAAGATACGAATGGGCAAATCATCAAATGGTTTGGAACATGCACGGACATTGATGACCAGAAACGCTCTGAAGAGGCACTGCGTCTCAGCGAAGCTCGTTTGCGGGATCAGGCCGGAGTTCTAGAGATGCGCAGCCGTGAACTCGAACGCACGAACAATGAACTCAGCCGACAGCACGACCAACTCACATCATTAAATTCGGATCTAGAACAAGCGAAGCAGGTGCGTGAACAGTTCCTTGCCACGATGTCACACGAATTGCGTACGCCACTGACTTCGATTATTGGCTTTAGTGAGATGTTGTTAGAAGATGCACTAGCGGTCGGTTGGAACCCGGAACAGTACAACAACCTGGAGCGCATCCTCAAAAATAGTGACCACCTGCTTTGTCTGATCAACGATGTGCTGGACTTGTCGAAAATTGAGGCTGGTCGTATGGAGGTCGAGTATAAGCAGGTGAATGTGAGAGAACTCCTGAACTCAGTGACTGAAGAGACCCTATCCATGGCCGTCGCGCGCGATCTCTTCTTGAATGCAGAGATCGCAGAAGGCGTTGTTTCTCTCGAAAGCAACGCGCTGAAATTGGGCCAGATACTGCTCAATCTGGTCTCTAACGCCATCAAGTTCACGGAGCACGGTGGAGTGACGCTTTCGGCGCGACAAGTGTTCCTCTCAGATCAGTCTGAGCAGAGAACAGAGGGCATTGCTTTTACCGTGCAAGATAGCGGGATCGGCATTCCCTCAGACATGCAAGAGCGGATATTTGAAGCCTTTTACCAGATTGATGGGAGCTACACGCGAAAATATGGTGGGACGGGACTCGGCCTGTCCATTGTCAGCCAGTTGACGGCGCTGTTGGGAGGAACGATAGAGATGACCAGTGCTCCTGGCCAGGGCAGCACCTTTTCCGTGCTGTTGCCCATTAAGGCCGTTCCTCAAAACGGTGTGCAGGAAATCTCGCCCTTGAACCAAACTGCCAGCCTGAGACTCCCACATTCCTCCCTTCCTCTGGTGAATTCGCACTGACAATGGTCAACAAGTCCTAAGCCGTTCCAGACTATTATCTCCTGGGATGAGCTTTTCTCCCATAGAGCGAGAGGTTGCGGAGGTTTACCCCTCGCTCACATGACGAGCATGCTGCCTGTGAGAACAGCCTGTCGTCGTATGAGGCGTGGCAGCGACTACCGTCACTGCTGTGTGGTAAGCTAGAGGATATCGTCGGAGATGCTGAGAGAGTTTGCCGCAACAGGGTATTACCTGCTTGCACAGTATCATCCGTCTCCTCTAGTGGGAAAATCTTTTCACTAGTAGCGTAACCCGACCATGTTAACTAGCCTTTATCGCAATGTTAACAGTATGGTAATTTCTCATACTCGCACTTTCACACAACCTCCAAACTCCTGCGCGAAAACTGCCGTGGGCAGTCAGCAGTTCAACAATTACACAAAGGAGATAGCGATGGCACAAGCAGGACAAACCATCTCATTCACAGCGGGCCAGACAGACTATGGAGCCTACTTGGCACGGCCCGCGGGCGAAGGGCCATTTCCCGGTATCGTCATCATTCACGAGATATTTGGGCTGACCGAGAATATCAAGGATATTGCCCAGCGCTTCGCCGATGTCGGTTACGTCGCCCTGGCAGTTGACCTCTTCACGGGCCGCAATCGTACCGTCTGCATGTTTCGCCTCATGGGCCAGATACTCTTGACTCCGCTCAATAACACCAGCGTACACGCACTCAAAGAGGCTCTGACATTTCTGGCGTACCAGCCCGGCGTGGACGCGGAAAAACTGGGCGCCATTGGCTTCTGTATGGGGGGTGGTTTCGCCATCGCCTGGGCCAGCACCGACAATCGGCTCAAGGCCATTGCGCCGTTCTATGGCTCGAATCCGCGCCCGTTGGAGGCTGTCTCCCGCGTCTGCCCCGTCGTTGGCTCGTATCCTGACAAAGATTTTACGACAGCACAAGGCCAGAAGCTCGACGTGGAATTGGATCGCTATAACATCGCGCACGATATCAAAATCTATCCAGGCGCGAAGCACTCCTTCTTCAACGAAAAAGGGCGTACATACAACGAGGCGGCAGCCACGGACTCCTGGCAACGGGTCATGGCCTTTTTTCAAGAACATATCAACTAAAGTTTCACTGTTGCTTCTCTGGCTTGCTTTTGTTACAATGTTCTCATACATGAGATGGTGGACAGGGTGCGCAAGATGGGAGTGCAGAGAAGGTTCTCTGACCGGGTCGGGGATGTCCTCGCATACTTTCCTCCTCTTATCCTGCACCTCGATAGTAGTGGACTGTCCCTATTCATTTGAAGAGCGGGGATGCAAGGGGTGCAACCCCTTGACGGGGTTCTAGGGCTGCGCCCTAGTTTCCCTCCTTTCCCAGCCGCCGAAGGCGGTCAGTCAAATGAAGAGAAATAAAGCAGTAGTACCATCGTATGAAACGAAACGAAAGATAGCACAACATGCTGACCGGCATGGTTAAAAGGAAAGGTACGGGAGCAACCTGTGTCAAAAGTATATGCCATAGCAAATCAGAAGGGCGGCGTAGGCAAGACAACCACCGCCATCAACCTTGCTACCTATCTGGCCGCCGCCGGTCGCAAAGTGTTGCTCGTCGATATGGACCCGCAGGGAAACACGACCAGCGGGATAGGTGTCTCCAAGAACCTGCGCGCGCACACTATTTATGATCTATTGGTGCAGCCAGAAGAGGAAATCAACATTTTTGATGTCATTGTACCCACAGCTCGCCGTGAACTGGTTGTCGCCCCCTGCACGGTAGACCTCGCCGCCGCCGAAATAGAATTGGTGGGAGAGATCGCTCGTGAATATAAACTCAAACAAGCCCTAATGCCGATTCGCGACCGCTGTGACTACGTGCTCATTGACTGCCCCCCATCCCTTGGATTATTGACTGTCAACGCCTTGGTGGCGGCTGATGGCGTCCTTATCCCCATCCAGTGCGAATATCTGGCTCTGGAAGGCTTAACGCAGTTGAGCGAAACCATTCGTATCGTGAAGAGCAAACTGAACCCCGCCCTCTACATCGCCGGGGCCATTCTGACCATGTTCGATCCACGCACCCGTCTGGCCGCCGAGATTGTGCGCGAGGTACGCAACTACTTCCCCAAAGAGACCTTCCATACGATTATTAACCGCAACGTGCGCTTGAGTGAAGCTCCCAGCTTTGGTCAATCGATCCTGGACTACGATGCTACCTCGCCCGGCGCACTGGCCTACCGCTCATTGGCAGAGGAGGTAATGGCTCGTGGCTAAACAGAAATATAGCCTGGGGCGTGGACTCGACGCGCTGCTTTCCGATGCCTCAGAGGTCAGGTCCGCGCAACAACCCACGCGCGTCGACGAGAAATCTATTGTATTTGCTGCTCTCGATACGATCATTCCCAACCCACGTCAGCCACGTCGCATCTTTCGCGAAGACGATCCCAAGTTGTTGGAGCTAAGTGCCTCCATTAAAGAGCATGGTCTGCTGCAACCGATCGTGGTCAAACGCCTGGATGCCGAGGATAGACTGGGGGCTGATGCACCCAACCTTAGCGCTAATGCGAGCGATCCCTGGTTTGTTGGTGCAGATGAGGCCGGCACTGCTCGCGGCGGAGCGGAAATTCCTCATGTCGTGCAGTTCCAGATTATCGCTGGCGAGCGGCGCTGGCGAGCTTCACGCCTGGCAGGTCTGGCCAAAGTTCCCGTCCTGATCAAAGAAGTCACCCCGTTACAAATGCTCCAACTGGCCCTGATCGAGAACATCCAGCGCGCCGACCTCAACGCGATTGAAGAGGCCCTGGCTTACCAGTCCTTGATGCAAGAATTTGGCCTCACACAGGAAGCGATCGCGCAACAGGTGGGGAAAGACCGCTCCACCATTACGAACGCCATTCGCTTGCTGCAATTGTCTCCCAGGGTGCGCGAAGCGTTGATCAACCAGCTCGAAAACTTCAGCGAAGGCCATGCCCGTGCGCTGATCGGCATCACGCGCGAGGAAGATCAGCTCACCGCTATGCAGAAGATCATCACGCTGAAACTCAATGTGCGCCAGGCAGAAGAACTGGCTTCCCGCATCAAAGCTGCCGAACGTGGCACTACCGCGCCACACGTACTTGCCCCCGTCACAGAGCCGCAAGCTGAAATCGTAGCTCTGGAAACGAACTTTCGCGATGCCTTGATGGTGAAGGTCGATCTCAAGCGTAATACCAAAGGCAAGGGAACCTTAGTACTACACTTCAACAATGATGATGAGCTCAATCGTTTATATAGCCGACTCGTAAAGTCCGAAGAGTAGTGGTGCATTCATGTATATCAGCCGATTAACGGGGAGAAGAGCATGACGACAGTAGAAAATTCATACGAGAAGGCGCGGCGTAAGATGGTCGCGGCTCGTATCGAATTCATGGGACAACTGGCAAAGTTCAGCAAAGATGACCTCAAAAAGCGCACTGCCGAGGGAGAATGGTCCGCGTTAGAATTGGCCCATCACCTCTATATCGCCGATGGCCTGGCTTTAGAGCAGATCCAACTGGTGCAGAACGAAGATAATCCGCAGATCGTGGCAACGGAGGAAGAGGCACCGCGCCTGACTCGTGAGGCAATGCCACCAGTGACGCTTGAAGCCGTCCTGGCTGGCATGGCGGCTCGCCGTGAAGAAATTTTTCAGTACCTCTCAACGCTGCCCGCCGAGGGATGGGAGCGCCCATTTCGCCATCACGCCTGGGGCCAGCGCAAGTTCTACCAACTCGTCAATATTTTGCCCTTCCACGACCAGGTACACACACAACAACTCGTTTCCATTAAAGAAAGCCTTGCATAGGTTATTCAACTTGCCTTGGCTCAATGTGTAGCTCGTCGCGCAGTTCATTGAGGTAGCCGTGCATATAGACTGTGCGGCGTTGGGCCAGGACGCGGCCTGTCTCGGTCGCCATCGAGTCACTGAGTTTGAGCAACTTGCTATAGAAGTGGTCGAGCATATAGTGGCTATCATCCGGCTCGTGTTGCTCGGCGAAAGGGTCTGTTGGATGATAACTGCGCGTCTGGGGCGTGCGGCGCATGGTGCCGGTGATCGCCCAACGCAGAATGCCAACAGCACCCAAACCATCCAGTCTATCGGCGTCGCGCACCACTCGCGCCTCTAGTGTGCGCGGTGCGACGTCGCGACTGAAGCTATGAGCCAGAATAGCATGTAATATGGCTTCCTGCTTGTCTTGCGGTACCTGGTACGCGTTGAGTAGTTCCGTAGCCAGAGCAGCGGAAATATCCGCGTGATGTTGTCCTACTGTGTTGGGCACTGAACGCCCTAAATCGTGCATAAGGGCCGCCAGAGCTACTATAGAGCGGTCGGCACCCTCTTGCGCGGCGATATACAAGGCCAACTGATAGACACGGTAGACGTGTTCCCACCCGTGAGCCAGGTCATCAACGCTGTTGAAGCGTCGTTCTATCTCCGCGTAGATACTAGCTTCAACCTCTACCTCTGATTGCGTGGTCTCCATTCGTGACAAATCCTTTCTCTTTCGCTCTCCCTTGCGCTATTAGTCTATGTATCTGTGTATCTCTTTGCTTTGGCTTTTTGACGAAAAAATAGCAAGCATCCAGAAATCCCCCATGTGAGTGATGTATTTTTTGGCGTCATCACTCATACTGAGTATAGGATAGAACTTGACCATAGTTATTGAACCACACCGGACGCTTGTGTTTCAACCCAGCAATATTCTCATAGTAACGAAAGGAGTCGGTATGCGACGGAACGATAGCAGCGAAGGGGCTCATATGTCAGTGTTCACAGGGGTTCCCCTTGTTGCCACCATGGAAGCCACAGCTACTTCGACCTCACAACTAGAGACGCTGACCGCAGATGATACAGATAACACTGCTAACACAGACACTATTGATAATGCAGATAATGTAAATAGAGTCCCAGTGCTGACGCTTGCTGATAAGCAGAAAACAGCGTTGATGAGCGTTCTGCTGGTAGATGATCATGCTCTGATGCGTGAAGGTCTACACCAACTGCTGGATTTGGAGGAGGATATTCGTGTCGTTGGCGAAGCGGTGGATGGTTTTGATGCATTACAACAAATGCGCCGCTCGTGTCCTGACGTGGTATTAATGGATATTCACATGCCCATGCTTGACGGTATCGCAGTCACACGACAGATTTCCCACGAGTTTCCCGCAGTAGCCGTGATTATCCTGACCATGTTTCGGGATCAACAGCAGATGCTGTCGGCTATGAAAAATGGCGCGAAGGGCTATCTCCTCAAAAATGCATCATCTCAAGAGGTAGCGCAGGCCATCAGAATCGCGCAAAGTGGTGGAATCTACATTGAACCGGGTATGACAGGAGCCATAGTACATGAATTTCGCCGTTTATCCAGGGCCAATACCAGCGGCAAATCGTTAGATGCACTGTCAGAAAAGGAAGTGGAAATTCTGCGCTACGTTGCCACGGGTATGAGCAATAAAGAGATCGCGGAGCAGCTCTCCTATTCAGAAAAGACTGTCAAGAATTACCTCTCCGTCATTTTCCAGAAACTCGGCATTCGCGACCGTACCCAGGCTGCCATTTTTGCTCTACGCCAGGGCATTTTACCCGAAGAAGCAATGTGACAACTCCCCATGCGTGAACGCAGGGGCTTCTCAGGAAACGCCGAGCCTATAGGCTTACGTTAGCTCCTGAAGGCTGTGCCCCAGCCTTGCACAAAATGTTTTGCGCGGCATTGACATCACGGTCTGCCACATAGCCACAGAACGGACACATGTGAGTACGAACGGACAGAGATTTCTGCACGATCTCCCCACATTTGGAACATTTCTGGCTGGTGAAGCGCGGGTTCACGCGGATGACTTGATGACCAGCTCTTGCAGCCTTGTCTTCAAGAATGGCGAGAAACGCGCCCCAACTGGCATCCATGATGGATTTGGACAGGTGATGGTTCTTGACCATGTTGGTAATGTGAAGGTCTTCCACCGCGATATGATGGTAGCCTTCAGCATAGGGTTTAGCTGTCTTGAAATGGAAGTCACGGCGTTGCCGTTCAATCTTCAAGTGGCTTTGCGCTACATTCTTGGCAGCTTTCCGCTTACGGTGGGAACCTTTCTTGCGTCGGCACAGCGTGCGTTGTTTGCGTCTGAGGGTGAGCTGAGAGGTGCGATAGAAACGCGGATTCTCAACGGTCTGACCTTCGCTATCGGTCAAGAAGGATTTGAGCCCTACATCCATACCGATAGCAGGATGGGTGCACAGAGAGGGAAGATGCTCGGTTGGTGGTTGTGTTTCACACACGATCAGCGCATACCAATGATCGTCAGCACGCAAGACCTGATAGATTGTTTTAGGAGTTCCCTCAATCGGACGATGCAACTTGATTTTGAGCGATTTACCCAACTTCGCAGGGACCATCAAATGCTTTGTATCCTCATGCAGATACGCGTCTTTGCCGTATTGGCGCAACTGGATAGAATGCCACTGATTGCCCTTCTTGAAACGAGGGAAGCCGACCTTAATCGTCAGTTCTCGACAAGCCAGAAATCGTTTGAGGGACTTCGAGAGACGATCGGCAAGACATTGTACCGTCGTCGCTGGAATAGCATCACCACCGCGCCCTTTGAAGTGCGACGTCAGGTCATACTTCCCAGGGAATGTCTGCTTTTCCTCATACTGTGCTTTGACCGTCTCAAGCATCTCGTTATAGAGCAAACGAGACTGTATCAAGCACTGCATGAGCTTGGAATGCTGTTCTTTATTTGGGTATAAACGGTACTCAAATGTTCTCATACATATATTCTATTAGGTTCATTAGAACTTGTCGAGAGGCGGCAATTCACCCCTATGACTGAAGACAGGGGCCTTCTTGCCGCACGTCGGTAGTATAGCACAGCAAAAGAGCAGGAGGGCCAGCGATGCAATCGCTGGCCCTCCTGCTCTTTTGCTGTGCTGCACCCACTTACACCCAACGTTGTTTTGTGGCCTCGACTGCCGCCTGAGTGCGGTCGTGTACCTGCATCTTTTGGATGATATGATGCACATGGGATTTGACCGTCTCCACGCTGACGGTGAGCTGCTCGGCAATGGCCCGATTTGTCAATCCTTGCATCAGCAGTTGCAATACTTCGCGTTCGCGATTCGTCAACGTAACATCCGAGGTTGCCAGGAAGAATGTAGCTCTCACCGTGGTTCCTTCACCGGGTTTGCTGTGTATCTCCCATTTCCCTCCTGCTTGCACGACGCGCGAACGCATCGTACCCAATCCCAAATGTCGCGTACCGTCTCCACGTTCTGCACTGATTGCCGCCTCAGTGTCAAAGCCATTTCCATTGTCGCTCACCGTAGCCGTGAGCAGATGGTCCAGGATAGTGATACGCACAACCGCCATACTGGCCTGGGTATGCTTGCGCACATTATTGAGTGCTTCCTGGATGAAACGAAAGATCGTCACCTCTAATGCCAGCGGCAGAAAGATAAGGTTATTGCCTTCGTAGCGAATTTTGAGGCGTGGTTCATCGTGTGCATGTTCATTCAGTAAGCTTTGTAGTGCCGCTGGAAATTCCTGTTTCTCCAGCTCAATCGGAATCAGCGATGAGATGCCACGCAGTAAATCATTTAAGCTCTCCTTGAGGATGAGAGCGGTGTTGGTAAGTTCACGCTGCGCAATTTCTGGCTGTACAGGCACGATACGCTGAACATATTCAAGCTTATGCAGCACATGTGCGATCCGTTGTGCCGCCCCATCATGGATATCGCGAGCGATCCGGTTGCGTTCCTGGTCAATAGCTGCTTGCATCTGCACCTCGTAGGACGCTGGCGGCAAGATCGCACCGGACCTATCAACTATGTCCGGCAGAGAGCTTTGCACTATAGAAATGTCATCACTGCTCTGTCTGCTTGCTACCTCTAATGGCGGTGTTTGTTTGGCGAGAGGTAGATAGGCGGATAGCAGTGTGGAGCAGAGGCGTATGTTTTCTTCGCCGCTCTCGTAATGCTTCGTGCCATCCTCCGTGTCAAAACATAGGACCAACAATCCCTGCTTGTCTCCCAGCGTATCGAAGTCTACTTGACTGGCCTTGCCCAGCCAGTAGCGCTCTTCTGGTAGGCAGCGTGGGTCAGTCGACGCGTGCGCAAGCTGCTGAAAACTATGTGCTGACAGCATAGCACCAAAGAGACCCTGTAATGGAATCTGTCTACTCTCTTGCTTTTCCCGACCCTGTATATTGGCAGGTGATGGTTTTGGTGCTGTTACGTGTGTATGCCCGGAAAAACGGCGACCGCTGCGTTCTACCAAGACGAGCCGCTGTAGTACTGGCTCATAAGCAAATAAGAGTACCAGCCTTGCGCCGCTGCAAGCGTGCGCATAGGCAAGCAATGTGCGCCTCCCATGCTGCAAGCTCATATCGTGTTGTAAATCCGTAATAAGTTGTGAGAGCATTTCTGGTTTCCCGTTAAAAATAATAATTGTCAATACCCACTTCTATCATACCTATGGTCACAACATCTCCCTTTGCTTGCATGTGTGCTCTATGTTAGCGTTGTATAGAGCGCTTTGATAGAGCGCTCTTAAAAAGGGGGAGGGACTCCCCTGTCATGCGTACAGCCCTGACGAAAGGGAAAATCTGGCCGCGCGCAAAACATGGGAGTCCCTATGGAAAAGGGGGGGGAAGTTCTCAGGTGGGGAGATGCACCTGCTAGAGGGACAGCATAAAAGGAGGCTATACAAGATGAGACATAGTCCTCTGGCTGAGGAGGAAAGCCAGGCTAGAAGTGTTAACCGCTCGCTTGCTACAGTATAAGTTTACATAATACAGCCGTGATTGTCAAGGCAAGCGAGTAGTAAAATAGTACTATTGCTTTCCGAAATGAAAAAGCCAGCCTGAGGCCCTTTATGCAAAGGGCCTCAGGCTGGCAATAGGTAAAATGTAGTGATGCCCTTCGTGGGCATCATGGGACGAGGCGGGGCGCGCCTCAAGCTGACCAAAGACAAGTCGAATTAATGATCGGCAAGCGAGGTAGATTGTTGAGAAATATGCTTTTCCAGCGCTTTGGCTTCGATCGCCATCATTGTGGCCAGGTCTTCTTCCGAAATGGTTTTGTTCGTTTGGGGATCAAAGGCCACATTATCGCGTACGCAATAGCGAAGACGGCTCCAGTGCTCCATAGCACGATCCAGGGAGGCATAATATTGCTCGGCTTCCTTGTCGCCTTGTGACACCCTGGTAAAGGCAACATAGGCGAGGATCAGAACAGCAACGATGGCGAGTAATATGACGACAACCAGGATTAATTCGGGAATAGAAAAGGCGTCACTAAACGGGCCGGTTTCTGATCCCACAAATACAATGATGAGAAAGGCGCAGATGCCAATGACGATAATACCGCTAAACATGTACTTGAGCATAGAGACCGTTTTTTCGGGCATCTTCGGCTGTGCGAAATGCTCTAGCCCCGTATTGTAGGCGGTTTGCAGTGTTTGTACTTTATCTGCCTGGTGGCAAACGGGGCAGAGTGGCTTCTGAGTATTAGAATTCGCTGATACCATGAATGACCTCCCTGTGTTGATCGAGTTGAGTACGAGCAACAAAAAATAGTGTTAACAAAAGCATATCACGTTGTTACCCGTTAGACAATGCTTCCCGTCACATAATTCTAGTATAGACACGCTTTCTACACTTTTTCGGTGGCGTTTGCCATACTGAATGCCACCTTCATAGTGCTCCTCGTGCCCTATTTGACACATTCCTTCTCTCCCGCTACACTACAAGCAGAGATAGCGCGATCAGAGAGGAAGCAATATGACAGCAGCGATCACCATCGTTGGGCTAGGGCCGGGCGAATGGAGCGATCTGACACTCCAGGCACGAAGCGTTTTGGCACAGGCCGCACAAGACAGCCAGATCGTGTATTTTCGCACCAGTATCCATCCCACCATGCAACAATTGAAAAAAGAGCTACCAACCCTCACCATAGAATCGTTTGACCGTTTGTATGACGAGCTTGAGAACTGGCACACGCTCTACCAGCACATCGCGGAAGAGCTCTGTACCCTGGCGGCACAGCAGCCCGTTATCTACGTTGTCCCTGGACATCCCCTCATTGGCGAATCGACGGTCCAGCGCGTCCTCTCCATGGCGCGCGAGCGCGGCTTGCCTACGCAAATTGTCGCGGGTCTCTCATTCCTGGAGCCTGTCTGTACCGCTCTTTCCCTTGATCCGTTAGAGGTTGGCACCCAGATCATCGACGCGACCGCACTTGCCACGCTTGAGAGCGACCAGATCGCTGGTAAGATCATTCCCACCCAGCCATTACTCGTCGCGCAGGTTTATAATCGTCGCCTGGCGAGCGCGGTCAAACTGGCCCTGGGCGAGGTCTACTCCGACGAGTGGCCCGTCAGGTTGGTACGAGCCGCCGGTGTGGCGACCGAAGAGGCCGTCGTCGAGATGCCCTTGTATGAGCTTGATCGCAACAATTTGACCAATCACCTCAGCACCCTCTACGTCCCACCCGTTGATGAGTTGACCGCTTTGCGCCTACCGGAAACATTGCGCTACATCACCATGCGCCTGCGCCGTGAGCCCGATGGCTGCCCCTGGGACCGCCAGCAAACCCACCAATCTTTGACGCGTTACGTGATCGAGGAAGCCTACGAAGTGGTGGAGGCGTTGGAAGAGAACGACATGGACAAACTCGCTGACGAACTGGGCGATTTGCTGCTACAGGTCTACCTGCACGCTGAGATTGCGCGTCAGGAAGGCGATTTTGCCATTGGTGATGTCTTTGAGCATGTCAATGCCAAGCTCATCCGTCGCCATCCCCACGTCTTTGGCACTACACAGGTCAGTGGAGCCGGACAAGTTGTACAGAACTGGGATGCCATTAAGAAACAGGAACGCATAGACGCGGGTAAAGATGTGCAAAAGGAGAGTGTTCTGGATGGTGTGCCACAGGCCTCACCGGCCCTGATCATCTCACAAGAGTATCAGAAGCGCGCTTCCAGAATTGGCTTCGAGTTTGAGAATATAGAGGATATGCTCAAGAAAGTGCCAGAGGAAATTCAGGAACTCCAAGCAGCTACGACACCTGAGCACCAGCTTGAGGAGATGGGCGATCTGCTCTTAGTCATGGCAAACGTGGCCCGTTGGCTGAACATCGACGCCGAGGAGGCTCTGCGCCGGGCTAATCGCAAGTTCCGCCAACGTTTCCAGGCAGTGGAGACACTTGCGCGCTCCGAGGGACGCTCGTTTGACTCGTATAGCGGCACGGAATGGATCGCCCTGTGGCAACGCGTGAAAACGTTCATTGACGCTACCGACGTCAGGTGATACAGTGAAAGAAACCATCACGGCCCACTCAAGGGCTAGCCCCCGGCCAGGGCGACCGCAAGGGTCGCCCCTACTATATCCGGTCGCCCTGGAAATCGCGTGCGATGCGGTCGCCTTGGAAATCGTGTGGTAGTTAGTATGAGAAATGAACTGTTAAGCTGGTTTGCTCGCGAGGGCTTTCTACTGCAATACGCTGGCATAGCGGCGGAAGACCCCGCCCATGACGAGATGAAGGTGGCGTTGAAGGCCCCCATTGTGGCATTGAGTCGCTCTTATGAAGATTTCCGCGAGTGTCCTGACCCGGTGCTTTTTGGCTATCCAGAGTACAGCCTGGATATGATGACGCTGGACGATTTTCACCAGTTTGTCTACCAGTGGTTTGAACGGGCGGTACAGGCTGACATGGGTCGCTGTTTCGTCTGTAACAAGCTGTTGGATATGGGTACCGAGAAGCCCTGGGATGCCGTGTTTGTGACACAGGAACTCTACTGCTGGCTGCTCGTGCATTTTGACTGCAAAAGATATCTGAATCGTGACCTCAAGGGGCGCAATCCCTTCGAGATCACGGCCCAACCCCCTGAATTTTTTGACCTACAGATATCGTAAGAGAAATGTATTGACCTGCGCGGCCCCTACACACCAGCCATGCAAAGGACGACGTATTGATATGGATAAAAATCAGATTGCCAACACATTTGAAGAAGTAGCCGTTTTACTCGGCCTCAAGGAGAACAGTAACCAGTTTGAGGTGCGGGCCTACGAGAATGCCGCCCGCGCTCTCAGCTCCCTGGATGGCGACATTGAACAACTTGTGCGCGAGGGAAAACTCAAAGGCACGCCCGGCCTGGGCCCGACTACCATCAAACGCATTGAGGAGCTGGTCAATACAGGCCACCTCGCCTTCTATGAAGAGCTACGCGCCTCGACTCCGCAGGTCAAGCTGGACATGCTGCGTATCGCGGGCGTTGGCCCCAAGAAGATCAATGTCATCTATGACCAGTTGCATGTCAATAGCATTGCCGAGTTGGAGCAGGCTTGCCATGAGGACAAGGTAGCGCATATACCGGGCTTTGGCAAAAAGACGCAGGACAAAATTTTGCAGGGCATCGCCTTCCTCTCCCAACATGCCGACCGCTTCTACTATCCCGTGGCGGAAGAAGAGGCGGAGCGCATCCGTACCGCCCTGGCAACTCTGCCAGAGATTGTGCGCATGCAGGTTGCGGGTAGCCTGCGGCGGCGGCGCGAGACGGTCAAAGATATCGACATGGTAGTCAGTGTGGTCAACGATGCCAGCGACGCGGACAGGCGCAAGATCATGAACTTTTTCACCAGCCAACCCACTGTCCAGGCCATTACCGGGAAGGGCGACACCAAATCAAGCGTCGTCTTGAGTAGTGGTATTGCCATGGACTTGCGTGTCGTCAAGGACAGCCAGTTTCCCTATACGCTGCACCACTTTAGCGGCTCGAAAGAGCACCATATCCCTCTGCGGCGGCGTGCCTTGAGCATGAATATGACCATTAACGATTATGGCCTCTTTAAAGGAAAAGAACCGGAGCTAGAGTTGATTCCTTGCCAGGACGAGGCCGATATCTATAAAGCACTGGGCATGGCCTATATCGAGCCTGAACTGCGCGAAGACATGGGCGAGATCGAGGCGGCTGTACAAGGCACCCTGCCGAAACTGGTGCAGCAAAGCGACCTGCGCGGCGTCTTGCACGTCCACTCAACCTGGAGCGACGGACACAATACCCTTACCGAGATGGTCGAGGCCTGTATCGCTCGCGGCTTCCAATACCTGGGCATTACCGACCACAGCAAAGCTGCCGCCTATGCCAATGGCTTGAATGAAGATGCCCTGCGCCGCCAGCACGAAGAGATCGACCGTTTGAACGAAGAGTATGCTGGTCGCATCCATATATTGAAAGGGACAGAATGTGATATCTTAAAGGATGGCGCTTTAGATTACGCGGACGAGGTGCTGGCAAGCCTTGATTTTGTCGTGGCTTCTATCCACAGCAATTTTACCCTCTCGCCGGAAGACCAGACACGGCGTATGATACGCGCAATTTCCAATCCTTACGTGAATATTATTGGGCATCCTACCGGTCGCATCTTGCTGGATCGCGTTGGTTATGCGCTAGACATGGAGGCAGTAATCGATGCGGCTATCGCCCATGGCGTCTCTATCGAGATCAATGCCCATCCCTCGCGGCTCGACTTGGATTGGCGACTGGTCCATCGAGCGCGTGATAAAGGTATGAAAATTCCCATTGATCCCGACGCCCACGCACTTGCGGGATTGGACGATATGCGTTATGGTATAGGCATCGCAAGAAAAGGTTGGCTCAGTGCCCATGATGTCCTCAATGCAATGGAAACACCGGCACTCCTAAAGTTCTTTCAGGAACAAAGAGCACATAAATAACTAGTGGGTTTGGTGGTCTAGAAATTTTTAATAGATGAAAGAGGAAAAACAATTATGGCAAATCAAGTAGAGTTAGAGGTTACGCCTCGTGAGGCACAAGGCAAAGCGGTCAACAAACGCATGCGTAAAGAAGGCATCCTACCAGCGAATATTTTCGGACACAATGAAGCGTCCCAGGCTATTACGGTAAATGCCAAATCGTTTGATCACCTGCGGCGTTCGCATGCCGCCACCAGCGTCATTGCATTGCGCTTGCCCGATGGCGCTGCTATACAGACAGCCCTGATTCGTCGTATGCAACGTGACCCGCGCAGCGGCAAAGTGATCCATGTAGATTTCTTCCGCATCAGCATGAGCGAGCGCATCAACGTGAAAGTGGCGTTACATCTGGTTGGAGAAGCACCCGCCGTGAAGATCGAAGGCGGCGTCCTCTTGCACCTGATGGACACCCTCGAAGTGGAATGCATAGCTGGCGACATTCCCGAAAGCCTCGATGTCGATATCTCAGGATTGGTGCAGATTGATGACATGCTCCACGCTGAAGATGTACAGCTTCCACCCAACTTTGTCCTGATCACCGACCCCAAAGAAGGTATCGCCAAGGTTGCGGCGACGCGTGCTGAACTAGCGGCGGAAACAGCGGAAGTTGCCGAAGAGGCCGCTGCTGCCACCCCTGCTGCTACCGAGGAATAGTTTAGACTCCGCATCTCACCCCAGGGTATCCGCAAGGGTCAATACAAGGGAGTGGCGTGTGTAGGGACAAGGGGTGGATGAGGCGGTCGATGGGGGGCCTTGTGCTTGTCCTCGTCCTG
>JBBQXY010000116.1:0-19733 GCA_038209195.1 Ktedonobacterales bacterium
CCCCCCACTCCCCCACACCCTATTAACTATTTTTTTGGGGGCGCTTTTTGGCTTTCCCCCCACCCCCCCCCCCAAAAACTTTGCGTACTCTCCTTACCTATGCTATACTTGGCCTCGAATAGTGAGAAGGGAGCTTTTTGATGACACAAGACACCGCAAAGATGCAGAACCCGTTCATTGTTGGCGAGCGCATCTACCTGCGACCGTTAGAGCCGCTACAAGATAATCACCTCTATTCGACCTGGATGAATAACGAAGATATTCGCCGCTATTTCTCTATTTACCCCACCAGCGATACCCGTGGTAAAGAACGGCTGGAACTGCTCTATAAAGACGGCAAACATATTATCTTTGGCGTTGCCCTCAGCGAGAATAATCAGCTTATTGGCCTCGTGGGCCTCAAGGATATCAATTACATCAATCAGAGCGCCGAGTTCTACGTCATTATCGGCGATCCCGCCGGTTGGGGCAAAGGCTATGGTACGGAAGCAACGAAGTTGATGATCCGCTATGGCTTCATGGAACTCAACCTGAATCGCATCCAAACGCAGGACATGGAAGATAATATTGGCGGCTGGCGGGCCGACGAGAAGGCGGGTTTCAAATACGAGGGGACACTGCGCGAGGTCATTCTGCGCTTCGGTAAGTACAATAATGTGAAAGTCTATAGCTTGCTGCGCAGTGAATACTTGCAGCAAAATCACTAATAATTGAGTATAGATATGACGATGAGTGTGCAAGAAATAACTGACCGCGAGCAGTGGAATAGCTATTTGACCAGCCAGCCGCGAGGCCATTTATTGCAATCGTTTGAATGGGGCGAATTAAACAAGTACCTGGGCGGTCATATCTATCGCCTCGGTGCGCTTGAAAATGGGCAGTTGGCGGGAGCTTTACAGCTTTCGGTGTCCGAGGTCCCCTTGCCTGCTTCGATCCCTGGCGTACATTTCAACTGGCTCTATGGTTCGCGTGGCCCTACGGTTGCCAGCCCTACATCCCCTGCGCTGAGGGCTTTGCTTGAGCAAGCCCATAAAATTGCACGCAAAGAGCACGCCGTCGTCCTGCGCCTGGAACCAAATATCGCTGACGATGATCCCGCGATGGAAGACTGGATTGCGACCTACCGCTCCCTGGGCTTTCAGCTCAACCCGACGGCGGTGCATGGTCGCAGAAGCTGGGTACTCGACATTCGTCCTCCTGCTGAGCAACTACTCGCCGATTTCAAAATGACATGGCGGCAGAATGTGCGCAGTGCTGAACGCAAGGGTGTTATCATTCGTGAGGCGCAGGGCGAGGCCGACTTTGCTACCTATTACGACCTCCTGAAGTTGACCAGCGAACGCGACGACTTCTTCATCCACGCGAAAGACTATCATCAGGAAATCTTGCGCCACTTTGCCAGCAAAGGTGATGCCGTTCTCTACCTGGCTGAGCACGAGGGCGAGGCCATTGCCGCGAAAATGCTCATTCGCTTTGGCGATTGGTGTTGGGACATGTTCGGTGCCTCTGCCAACAATAAACGCAATTTGAAGCCGACCTACCTCTTGCAGTATCGCTGCATCCAGTGGGCGCAGTCGCGCGGATGTAGCTATTTCGATTTCCGCACTATTCCCGAAGTTCTGGAGCCGGGCGAAGAGATGTGGGGCGTCTACGAATACAAAAAAGGCTTTGGCGGTTTCTCGCGCCTGAACATCCCCACACAAGATTATGTCTATCGCCCACTGGTCTATAACGCTTGGCGCACCTTCGTTGAGCAACGTCGCTCCCGTCGCCATGCCGAGCGCAAACGAGTAGAATTAGAACGGGCCGCACGAGGTAAAAGTGAGCAATAAAGATCTCACCATTGAGAGGATGTAGCCATGGAGGCACGGATTATTCAGGACCGCCAGCAATGGAACGATTTTGTGGCGGCTTCAACATGTTGCAATATCACCCAATCATATGAGTGGGGCGTGCTGGCTCCCCATCTCGGTGCCGAAGCTCTCTATGTCGGTGTCGTTGATGACGATGGCAAACTGTGCGCCGCCATGCTGCTCTTCATTGCCCCTGCCCCTGTCTTGCGCCGTCCCTATTTTTATGCTCCGCGGGGGCCGATCATTGATGAACCCGATTCTCCAGCCTTGACCATATTGCTCAACTTTGTACGCGCAGAGGCACACAGGCGTGGTGCTTTCATGCTCAAAATTGAACCAAGCGTCCCCGATGGGGACGCCGCGTGGTTAGCCGCACTCCACAAACACGGCTTTCGCCCATCTCCCCATGCCAGCCACGTGCGCCACGAGTGGGTACTGGATTTGCGTCCAGACGAAAAAGCCATCCTGGCAGGTATGAAGGAGAAATGGCGTTACAATATCCGCTTGGCTGGACGCAAAGGCATCACCGTAAGACGCGGTGAGGGCCAGGCCGATATCGATACCTTTTACCGTATCTACCAGACGACCAGTGAGCGCGACCAGTTCTTTATCCATAACAAGGCACACTATGAAGATGTCATGCGCCTCTATAGCGAGGGCGACCGCGCAGCACTCTTCTTGGCGGAATACGAAGGTGAGACTATTGCCGCTACCATCGTCCTGCGCTTCGGACGCTGGAGCTGGTATATGTATGGAGCATCGTCCAACGTACAGCGCAACCTGATGCCGAACCACCTCTTGCAATGGTATGGAATGCAGTGGGCCAAAGCGCACGATTGCTGGTACTATAATTTCCGTGGCATTCCCGACGTACTCGAAGAGGGGCAGGAGCTATGGGGCGTTTATGTCTTTAAACGTGGCTTCGGTGGCTATGCCATTCGCTCACTCGAAACGCACGACCTCCCCTACCAACCCTTGCTCTACGGCGTCTACCGCCGCCTCCTTGACATAAAACGCCACCGCGACGAGCGACACAGGACAAAGATAGAGAAGGTGGCGAAAGAGCGGGAAGAGTCCGCTGTCTCCCACTAAAAAAGACCTGGTACGATGAAGTACCAGGTCTTTTTTAGTGAATATGCTCCTAATTCGCGCGCAACTCCTGCAACGTTGCCAATCGCTCTTTGGCTACGGTGTTTTCAGGATTTACTTTGGCGAGGTTGCGGTAGACGCGGCTCGCTTGCTCGTATTCGCCTACGGATTGGTAGGTCTGACCAAGGAGATCGTATGCCTCGAAGTTGTTACGGTCGATCGTAATCAACTGCTGGAGCGCGGCAACCGATTCTTTGACCTGCTGCGTATCAAAGTAGTGGCGGGCAATGACCGCTTGATACTCGGCGGCATCTTGCGAACGTCCGAGTTGTAAGCATAAACCAACAATCTCACGATGCAGTTCTATCGAGTTGGGCGCGAGTTCGACCGCACGTCGCAGATTAACCAACGCCTCCTCCATATTGCCCATATCAGCATAGATGTTGCCAATACGTTGGAACGCGAGAGCAGCCGCCTCGGCTTCGTGGTTCCTCTGATAGATATTGCTCAAGAGACGCAATTCCGCGATCCCTTCATCTAACATACCTCTGTTGACATAAATGTCTGCCATCGTATCATGGGCACGCGGGTCTTGTGGTGCCAGTCGCACCATCTCATTTAAGACGTTGAGCGCATTCTCGGTCTGCTTCTTGTTGCGATAGTGCTGCACCATGTCTAGGTATTCTTGCAATGCACTATCGACATCGCCCTGGCGCGCCGAAATTTCTGCCAGCGTGGAAGAAACCTCGTCCTGATAGGTGGTAGTCTGCTTCAACTGGCGCAAGATGGCCTGCATTTGTTCCTGTTTCCCGCTCCGCCCATAGGCTTTCGCCAGCAGCATCGAAATTTCGACTTCCGGTGCCTGGTGTTCTTCGCCATCTTCACGCGGACGTGCCTGCCAGATGCTCGGATCAATCTGCCCATTGGCCGAGGAACGACGTACACTTTGCAATGCCTGTTCGAGCTGCTCAATAGCCTCTTCTGGCTTGCCTTGCGAAAGTAGGCATTGTGCGGCACTGGCGCGGGCCATCACTTCCACGGCACTATCACGCACCGCTAACTGGTATGCCTCAATGGCTTTGTCGTAATTTCCTGCTTGGTGGTGTATTTGACCAAGTGCGAAATGGATATCAGCGTTATTCGGATAGGTTTCTGCTGCCTGGTTATATTCGCACACCACCGTCTCATAGTTCCGCTGCCCTTCGCCGCGCAGTTGCCAACGAATACGCATCAGCACCTCAAAGGTGGTAGCGCGACCCGTACTCAACACAGTAATCATGGCGATGTGCCAGCGCACAAGGGCCGTGATATTGCGTGGGTCTACCTGCAACACGCGCTGGTATTCCGCTACTGCCTGTTGCGAACGTCCCAATTTCTGGAGGGCCAGCGCATAGTTCAGGCGCGTTGAGACGCTGGTGGGGCTTTCCTGCAACGCCTGCTCAAGTTCTGTCAGGGCACGATCCATATAGCCAAGGCGCAGGTACGACTCTGCCGCCAGTGTGCGCTCACGCAGCAGATCTTCTTTATTGCCTTGTGAGGCCAGTAGGTTAATCAGGCGCATCCGGTACGTCAGGTTGTTTGGTTCCAATTGTAGGATACGGCGATACGTGGCGATGGCATCATCGAGACGACCATTCACGACGTACGTATCGACCAGGATAGCGTACTTCGTGATCGCCTGCTCGACTTTTCCCTGCCGAACATAGATTTCACAGAGAACTTGATGGACATCCAGATATTGGGGTGCTATATCGATGATGCGCAGACACTCGTCGGTTGCTGGGGTCAGCAAGCCATGGTTGATATATTTTTGAATATCTCGCATGGATTGTACAACCTGGAGCCGAATATTTTCGGGTAAAGCGACAGTACTGGCAACCACCGCTTCCGCGACCTGTTTTAAAATCTCATCTTTGCTGCTTGCACCAGCCATCTGGGTTAACAGGTCTTCCCCCGCCCATCCATTGCTTGTATGCTTAACGGACGTGGGTTGGATCACCGGACTGAATTGGTCGGTATCATAGACATCTTGCTCTGGAGACAGCAGTGTCGGCGGTTCTGTCTCTACCGCTTGGTTCGCTGGAAATGCCTGCGTTACCTGTGTTACCTCAACGGCGGGTGATACTTGCGCTACTGGTTCAGGCGCGACAGAAGTCTGCTCCTGCGTTGGCGGTGTCGGCGCAACAGGTGCTTGCGGCTCATGTGGCTCAGGCGGGATAATACGCGTGACATTCCCCGGTTTGGCCTCTTCATTGAGCCACGCCGATGATACTGGGCCTGATGACTGTGTGACGGGCGCGATAGGTTTCATGATAGACGTGTCCTCTGACACGCTTTTGTCATGCGCTGTTGGAATGCGCTGCTCGGCTGTAGGTTGATCGGCGGGTTGCACCGCTTGCGTCGGCTGTGGCGCGGCAGCAGCCTTTTCAGCCTTTTGTACCACCTGCGTCTTATCTGCATCGCTCAAGATGCCCGTGAGCCAATCAGGTAATTCTCCGTTACCGTTGCTGGCATCTGGCATGGATACTTGTGGCGATGTCGGCAATTGGGCCGAGGCCGGCGGCGGAATATTGGGTGCCATGGATGATGCGCCGCCGTTGTTAAAGGCCATTGTCGCCGTATCGTGTACTGTCGCTTGCTGCGCAGCAGGTTGCTGCCCCTGCTGGTTTTGTTGCTGTAGCCACGCTGCTTGCTCAGGCGATACTCCCTGCGTAGCATTCATATTGGGTTGCTGTAGTGGTGGCGGTGTCACTGGTCGTACTGGGGCCGGGGCATTCTGCATTTGTTGCAGCATGAACTCAACCTGGGCAACTTTTTCACTCCAACCACGGCTACGCAAGAACCCAAGCAGGGCACTATAGACGGTGATTGCCTGCTCCTGCTCCCCCAATGCACGGTGAGCTTCCGCGGCTTCCTGGCAGAGTTGCACCAATTGATCGGATTCTTCAACCGTCAGCGCATCTAGATTGACACGATCTACCGCTTCATCAAAATGAATTGTCGCCGTGTGCAGGTCGCCCAGTGCGCGATAGCACTGCCCCAACGCGTAGTAGCAAGAAAGCGCATAATCAGGATCATTGAGCAACATCTGGAATTGCTGCACAGCGTCATTCCAGCGCTGCTGCTCCTGGTAGAGCCAGCCTAAAAAGTATCGCGCATCTGACCTATCGAAGCCGCTCTCCAAAATCTGTTCACAGAGGTCAATAGCATCATTAAAACGCCCCTGGGTTTGATACGTTTGCGCTTGCCTCAATACTCCGGTGACCTGGCTAGCTGTAACTCGCCGATGTGGAGCTTGTTCCGTGCTGCCGTTCATATTTGCGGTGGCAAATGGTGCTGCGCCATTGGCTGCACCACCAAAATTGCCCGTGCTACCCATATTACCCATGATGCCAGTATTACCTCCGCTAAGGTTGCCCGTTGCCACTAAATCAGCGACGGGGCTACCTGGATTTGCTAACGGGCTGGATGGCGTCCCAGCCATCGTACCCGGTGCTGTTGCATATGTTGCCCCCACTCCTCCCTGGAGTGGCCCTGATGTTTGCTGCCGTTCTCCTTTAATGAGAGAGAGCAGTTGCTGTGCCTGTATATGTCGCGGGTCCGCACGCAACACTTCCTCGCATTGGGTGCGCGCCGCTGTAAGTTCATTCCGTTGGAGATATCCTTGCGCGGCAGCTAGACGCTCCTGGATCATAAACGCGATATCTTTTTTCCCAAGGTAGTAGGCTGCCAAGCGATCATGTGGCTCTGGATCGTCGGGCGACAACTGAATCGCCTTCTGCCACGCCGCTTCAGCCCGCGCACCCTGTCCAGCTTGCGAATACAAATCGGCCAAATGCAGATAGGCGATATAGGCGTCGTCGCGTCTATGCAGAATGCCATAGAGTTCTGCCGTTTTGCTTAAAGCGATAACATTGCTAGGGTCTCGTTTTAAGGTGTATTCATACTCATGGAGTGCTTGCTGCCATTGCTTGGTCTGCATATAGCAGAAGCCAAGCCCACCACGTGCCATTGCATCGTCTGGGAACTCAGCTAGTGCCCGTTGGTACTCCTGGGCAGCCTCGGTCCACTGACTATCCCAACGGTAACGGTCGGCTGCATTCATCGCCGTACTGAAGGCTTGTCTGTTCCCAGGCATTCACGGTTCTCTTTCTCGGCTATCTAAACTATAGAACAGAGAGTACATGTTATCGTTTCACTCCCTGAACGAAACAAGTCCAGTTAAAACTAGGGTACTACAAATCGCTTGCTATGCCTCATTTTTTGGTACTTTAGTACCTTTTGTTTAGCCAGGCACCCTACTCCATTAGCCGCGGTAGTTAATGTACTGCAAGGCCACGGGATAGTCTTTTTGTTTGAGCAGCGTGATCACTGCTTGTAGCTCATCACGGCTCTTAGCCGTTACCCGCACCGCGTCGCCCTGGATTTGTGGGCGCACTTTAGGATACGTGTCTCGAATTTGCTTGCTGATCTCTTTAGCGAGTTCAGGCGTAAGCCCCTGCTGCAACTCAATGACCTGGCGCACCTTGTTGCTTGCCGCATTCTCCTCTTTCCCCGCCTTAAAAATCTTCAACGATAGGTTACGACGTACTGCTTTCGATTCCAGAATATCGCGTACACTTTTCAGCGTGAGCGTGCTATCGGTGAGAATAGTAATATTCTCCTTACTATGCGCCAGCTCCGTTTTCGTATCTTTCAAATCATAACGGGTTTGCACTTCACGTCGTGTCTGGTCGAGTGCATTGACCAACTCTTGCTCATCAAACTGCGAAACTATATCAAATGAACAGTCACTTGCCATGGAAATCCTCTCTTTACTGATAAAAATGGTACAGAATGGCTATTATGAGGAAGTCATACATGTATCCCAACAAATCCTTTGTTGGCTATCTGAGATCGATTGTAGCGTATTTCTCTTCGTTTTACCACTGTTTCACCGCTTTGTCCCCCAACTAGCTAACAGCAGTCCCATTACATCAATGAGATTTAGGATATCCACCGCAATTGTTAAATCTCATAATATGATATAGTGGGGAAAACGCTCTGAAACTCTCTCATGAAACAAGGTAGCACCATATGGCAGCAATAATTTATGATAGCGGCCCCTTAGTGGCACGCATGACGGAAGAGTTACGCGCCGAGGCGGCACAATTTCGCCAACGACACCATCGCCCGGCACGCGTAGCACAACTGGTCGCCGGCCACGATGCAGCCGCCGAGGTCTATAGTCGGCAATTGGTGCGCGCTTGCCGCAACATCGGGCTGGATTGTGCCACCCTGGCATACCCCTTCGAGATTGAAGAGGACGAACTACGCGTCGAGGTTGCCCACCTCAACGATGACGACAGTACCGATGGCGCTGTCTTGCTCTTGCCCCTACCTGCACATATTCGCCAGCGCGTCGTGACCGATGTGTTGCGACCAGAGAAGGATGTCGACGGCCTCGGCTCACGTAACGCGGGCAATCTACTACTCGGCTTTCCCAGCTTTATTCCCTCCACCGCCGATGTCATCCTGGCAGTTTTGCGTGACGCGGGTATCAGCGTTGCTGGTTTCAACGCGGTCATCGTGGGGCGCAGCAATATCGGCGGCAAGCCTATTGCGCTGGTCTTAATGCGCCAGGATGCCACCATTACCATCTGCCATTCTCATACCCAGGACCTCGCGAGTATCACACGGGAAGCAGATGTGCTCGTGGTGAGCACGGGCCGTCCAGCCAGCATCACCGCCGCCATGGTCAAACCGGGCGCGATTGTCTTCGACGCTGGTATTAATACAGACAATGGTCACGTCGTTGGGGATATCGATTTCACAAGCGTCAAAGAGGTGGCTTCGTTTCTGACCCCCGTACCCGGTGGACTTGGGCCTCTGACCCACCTCATGCTCATTCGCCACACGCTCCTTGGCCCACAGTAATGGCTTTAATGGCTTTAATGGCTAGCATCAAGTTGCCCTTGCCTGACAGCCTCGTATAAAATAATCCCCGTCGCCATCGCGGCATTCAATGACTCGACCCCATTCGCCAGCGGAATAGAGATCGACAGCGTTGCCTCTGCTCGCGCCTCTGCCGATGGCCCTTGAGCTTCATTGCCAATCACCAATGCGAAGGGTGTCGTCAGGTCTTGCGCGAAATAACTCTGTCTGCTGCCTGCTTCTGCTAGCAACACCCGCGGAGCAGTGCCGCAATGGCGCGTGATCCTTTCCCTGATCGCTTCCCAGCCCAGGTTGCCTTCAATCGGTAACGCCACATGCGCGCCAGCAGCGGCTCGCACCACCTTGGGGCTATAGCAATCGACGCAACCGGCGGTCAACAACACCTCCTGCACATCGGCAGCCAGGGCCGTGCGCAGAATGGTACCCATATTGCCGGGATCAGCTAGGTTGTCCAGAATCAGCAGTGCCGGCCGTTGTTTTGGCAAACGACGCGCCAGTAAACGCTCAGGGCTGAAGGTCGCCATGGGGAGGACACTTACAACGCCCTGTGAAGTTTGCACATCACCTAGGGCTGCGATGACCCGTTCGCTCACCTCGAACAGTTGGTTGGCAGCCAGACCGCTATCGTGGAGCAGGTGATCGAGGAGTGCTCTTCCGTCGGGCGTGCGTTGGAGCAAGGCTGGTTCGTAATAAACCTCTTGCGGTACACTATTCGCAGCCAGCAAGGTCTCCAACAAATGGGGGCCTTCCATCAAGAAGAGGCCGCTTTTTTTGCGGCCTCTCGTTGTATGCAAATCTTGCAAGGTGCGAATGCGTGGATTTTGCGAACTACTAATCAGCATGGTCTCTCTCATGCAATCAGGGCGACCGTCTGACCCTCTTACTTAATAGTTTCCAGGGCCATCGCGACCAGCGTGCTAAAAGCAGCTTCGTCGTGGACAGCCATCTCGGCCAGAATCTTGCGATCTACATCGATATTGGCGGTATGAATCGCGTGCATCAGTACGCTATAGCTAATGCCATGCATCCGTGCGGCAGCATTGATACGCGTGATCCACAGGCGGCGCATATCGCGCTTGCGGGTTCGCCTGTCGCGATACATATACGCCATTGAGCGCATTGCCGATTCATGCGCTGGTCGGAAAAGTCGTTTGCGCGTTCCACGATGGCTTTCCACCATCTGCAACAATTTCTTATGTTTCTTGTGCGCGGCTACGCCACGTTTCACTCTTGGCATTCTTTAATCCTCCATTCGATTTTTGTAATAACTAGAAAGCATACGGAAGTAGACGTTTCATGCGACGAGTATCACTCGTCTTCAGTTCAAAGTCTTTATCCATCGAACGGACGGCTGAAGGTGACTTGTGGCGTCGCAGATGGTTGATTGCGACCTTGCGGCGCATAAATTTCCCGCTACCGGTAATTTTGACGCGCTTCGCCATGGCTTTGTGTGTTTTTAGCTTCTGCTTCATGCTTCTTCTTTCCATGTACTTTGCCAGACGGGGTTTGGACAATCGTTTCTTTGAATCAAGTGCTGCGCATCTCTCGGCCTGGGCGCACGACAAATAACGTCGACGCGCATGAGGAGAAAGGCAGTGTGGGTAGCGATTCTTGCCCTACAAACTCAATACTATTCCCACAATTACTCCATCGAAGGCGCAGAGAAGCCTATTTCCGGAGTACATCCCGTTGCGCAACGATTATAGCACATCGCGTTGCCGAGGGCAATAGCTGATTCGCCGCCTCCCCTGTCTCTATTTGGTGGCATCGTGTATACTATCAACAGATAGAGAGAATTCCCACACAGACATCTTCTGGGCGGACAACGCTTCGCCCCTGCACAGCATACGTCCTCGTATTTGCAGGGGTGAGCAAAGCGTTGTCCGCCCTTTTTATATCTGGTAAAATTCCCCATAATGCTGTACTATAGTAAAACATTTTCACACGCGGCCCGTCCACCTTTGAAAAGCAACCAGGCAATGTAACCCACCAACGTAATAATAATTGTTAGAAGCGACCTTTCAAGCTTTCCGACACAGTTCATCTGGCAAGCGGGGATGCAAGGGGCAGCCGCCCCTTGACGGGGTTCTAGGGCTGTGCCCTAGATTCCCTCCCTCCCTCTCCTGCCGCCGTAGGCGGCATGTCAGATAAAGAGTGTCAAAGCACTAGCTTGCTAGCGGCAAACAAACAGCCTGAGCAGGGAGAGTGTTGTGGGTATACTGCGCAATACACAGAAAACATCACAACCTGTTAAGACAGGACGAAATAGTGTTGAAGCACGCGTTCCTCGGAGGGAGGAAGAAGTGCAGGAATTTCAGACCTTTTATCAGGAAAATCTTGGTCAGATATATCGGTACGTCTATAGTAAGGTAGGGAACAGGGAAGAGGCCGAGGACCTGACGTCACAGATATTCGTGAAAGCTGTCCGCGGTGTCGATACCGAACGCGGACCACACAGTATGCAAAAATGGTTGTTTCAAGTGGCGCGTACCACCATTGCCGACTACTGGCGCACCTTTTATCGTGTCTCAACCAGTTCATTGGAAGAATTGTTAGAGGCGGGCTGGGAAGGTCCGGTGGATGAAGAGCCGACGACAACCATGAACAATAGACCATTAGAGCATGTCCAACGTATTCTGCAAGCCTTGCAGGAAAATTATAGAGAGGTATTATATAATCGTTTCCTACTCAATCTTTCCATTAAAGACACTGCTTTACGGATGGGCTTGACGGAGGCGAATGTCAAAGTATTACAGTTTCGTGCGCTCAAACGAGCCGCCGAACTAGAATATATTGTCACCGGAACCAGGTAATAGTATGGGAACGCGGTGGATATTTGCTCACTCGTTGCCATCTTACCCAACACAGTGTGGAGATACACCATTATGTCAGGCGAAGATCAGGAACGCTTTGAAGACTATCTGGAGCTAGAGCACTATATTGAAGAGCTTCAGGCTGGACGTGTCGCCCATCCCCCAGCAGAATTGACACCCAGCCAGGCAAGTATCTATCGTATGGCCGCGCTTTTCCGCTCGTCTTTGCCTGAAGCCAATGAGCCACGACCAGAATTTGCCGCCGAATTGCTTGGCCGTCTTGAGCAGGAGTTGCAACAGCCAGCGCAAGCTGATCCCCCCTCTCAAGCCCCAAAACAGCCATCCAAGCGACTTGGCGTTTCGCGACGTTCGTTATTGGCGGGCGGTGCCGCCATTGCCGCCTCATTGATTGTCGGCGTTGGCAGTGGTGCCGCCATTGAACATGCCATTCAACCGACGACGGTGAAGGTCGTCCCTACTAACGGTACTCTGACTAGTGCAGCGTGGCCGACGCCGCTCGTCCCGGACAATATCCCTACCCAATGGCACCCTGTCACCACCCTGGTCGCGTTGGGTGAGAACGCCGTACCTTTTTCCGCTGGTAGCGTGGTGGGCTATGTCATTCGCGATGATGGCGACAATGGCGACCCCGATAAAGGGCAGATCATCGCCATGTCCGCCGCCTGCACACATATGGGCTGCATTGTAAAGTGGCAAGATTCCGACCGCAAGTTCCACTGCCCTTGCCATGGCGGCTTGTTTACCGAGTATGGCAAAGTAGATGCCGGAGCGGCCCCCATCCACTATCTCACACCACTACCACGCCTGCAAACAAAGGTCGAGAATGGTAATGTCTATGTCAAGGTGCCAGCGAGCCAGGTATGAGACGCAACTTGCTAGTTGTGCTTCTTGGCTTAGCTTTTCTGCTCCTTTTGACCTGGGTCGGCACTATCCTGGTCGATATCATCCCTCATCGCGTTACTGCGCCCATACAAACTGCTCAGGCCGGCCCCTATCAAATCACGCTGCAAGTCAATCCTAACCCTCCTTCCGTCACCCAACCTGCTGCACTAACCGTACACATCCTCACCAATAGCTCACAACAACCCCTCACCAACGCCCACGTCACCCTGGAAAGTAGTATGCAATCCATGGATATGGGCACCGATAGCACCACAGCACAAGCGCAAAACGACGGCACCTACCTCGCCCATCTCCAGTTTGTCATGGGCGGCTCTTGGCAGGTAAAAGTAATTATCACCCTCCCTGGCAAACAACCCACAAACGCAGTCTTTGTAATAACATCTCAATAAAGCCTTGTAAACTCCCTTCAATGCCAGCGTAGGGCGCGATTTATCGCCGCCACCGCCGATTTATCGGCCCGTCCCAGTGCTGATGAAGCTCCCTCTGTGCTATACTAAGGTGTGCAAAAGCACATTTGAAAACGAGCCGCCGCAGGCGGCGAGAAGCCCTAAAGAAACCATACATTTTATATATAAAGGAGCCATCCATGTCCCTCTATCGACGCCTGTGTAGCATTGCCGCCGCACTGCTACTTCTGTTCCTACTTGCCGCTTGTGGTGGCTCCTCAACGCCCCAGACCCAGAAGCCTACCCCTACTCCCGTGCTATCGCCAACTCCCGGCCCCGGTCAACATTTGCTTGATACGATGGCGCAGAAACTCCAATCAGCCCAAACCCTGCATGGCATCTTCAATGTAAAAATCACCGGCACCACCTTCAATGGCACCGTCAATAGCGAGGTATGGAACCAATCACCGCACGATAACCGCACGGTCGTTTTACAATCGACGCTCTCGCAATTCCCAGAGGGCGAGCTCACGGTCAGCAATGGCAAGCAAGTCTGGCAGTACGAACCGGCGAAAAAAGTAGTCTACACGGGCTCAGCTACTACAACCACGACCACCAGCACCCCAACCGTCACTGGAACAGCAACTACCGACTCCAATGGTGGGCAGAGCCAGTTCATCTTAAACCTGGTGAAAAAGGTGTTCACGCATAGCGATGCGACCTTAGTCTCCTCCTCCACGAACGTTGACGGCCACGATGTCTCGGTTGTCCACGTTGTACCGCAGGGCCAGACCACTGGCCTCAACTTCAACTATGACGGAGATGTCTATATTGACAAGACCACCAACCAGCCTGTCAAAGTCGATCTAACAATTTCCGGCTTTGGTCATGTCGTGCTTGATCTGCCAACACTGCTGCTCAACCAGCCTATCCCCGCCAGCACATTCACTTTTGTTGTACCAGCAGGGGTCAAAGTCTTGCCACTGCAGCAGGCGAACGCTAACTCTGGTACCGACACTGGCTCCATCACCCTGGCCCAGGCACAGCAACAGGCTGGCTATTACTTGCTGAGCATCCCGGTCACGCAAACTGACTGCGTCTTGGGCAACATAAACGCGCTCGGCGCACCAGGGAGCCAGATTTTCACCCTCAACTATAGCCTGGGCAAAACAACCTTTACTATCGCCGAAGGTAAATCCCTCGCCAACTTACCAACCACTGGCGGACAAAAGGTCAGCTTGCGCGGCACCACCGCCACGCTAACCATCGCTAATGGCACAACAACCCTCTCCTGGACAGAGCACAGCATTGGCTTGAGCATCACTGGCACCGGATTGAATAGCGACCAAGTCACAAGTATTGCCAATCTCTTGTCGTAAAGGTGCTGGCAAATCATGATCACCCACGTAGTATTGCTGCAACCCAGGCCCGAAACCTCTACGGAAGAGCTAGTGGGCCTCTTGCAGCGCGTGCAAACCTTGCAAGACGTCATCCCCGGTATTGTAGCAATTTCGGTTGGCAAAAATCGTAGCCACTACCATCAGGGCTACACCTATGGCGTCATTATGTACTTTGTGGACGAGGCGCACCTGGTCGCTCACCATCCACACCCCGCCCACCTGGCCGTAGTTGAGGAGTTAGACCGCCTCTGCGAACAATCAATCGACTTTGATCTGCTGGAAGACCTGCCGTTTACCACCACTTCGGCCTTTAGTCCACAGGAAAGTGAACACCGGTAAGTTCCTCGGAAACCTGCCAGAGCCGTCTGGCGGTGTTCTCATCCAATGCTTTGCGGGGTATCCTGGCAGCTTTAGGCAAGCCTGTGAGTTCCCCAAAACCACCAGGACCATAGTATTCAGCACCAGCAGCAAGTGGGTTGGTGGCTGCATAGAGTGTGGGCAGTGCCATAAGACCTGCGTTGTTGATTAACAAATGGATTGGTCGTCCGGAGGTGAGCATCCTATCGGCGAAGGCTGCAATCGACGCCAGGCTGGCAAGATCGAGCTGTTCCACCACCACGCTGGCAGCAGGATGTTCGACGCGAATGTCCTGTGCGGCTTTGTTGCCCTTGTCCATATTGCGCACTGCAAGAATCACCTCTGCCCCGGCAGCTACCAACCGTTGGCTGACCCCGAAGCCTATTCCACTGTTCGCGCCCGTGACGAGGGCCAGCGTCCCGCTCTGGTCGGGAACGACAATATCTATGTGTTTGGCCGGAGTCGCACAACTGAGATCAGTACTCGGCGACGTACAGTCACCGAAGCGGTACAATTGCTTGTTGATAACTCCAACAGGATGGGAAAAGAGCCTTGTTAGCAAGCTACGTCTTGATCTACCTTTGAATTCTTCGACTTGTATTGCATGAGATAACTCGGGCCGCCTGTAAACTCGTGTCCAGTACAATAGGTCTGCGCTTGTTTAGCAGTTGTCCACGTCGTGGCTCCCCATGATGGCCAGTTATTTTGCCAACTGCCAGTAATGCTTTGCCATTGAGCTGTCGTGCTATAAACCCCAACGGTGGTCGCGCCATTGGCCACCAATGCGTCATACTCACCTTGTAAGCTATTCTGATTCTGGACAACATTAGCATTCCATGTGTTGCCCGTTTCAACATCTAACCACCAGGTAGCACTGGAAACACCAGCACTCTTTGCTGCGTTGATCGCATAGAGACCAGCATTGTACCCATAATTATAGGCAAGGCAGTTTTTGTCTCCCGTGGCACAAACCTTTGGGTATGTGGCATTAATATGGGTCGACTTATCATACCAACCTGTATTGACATATAAACTCAAGTTCTTAAAATAACTGGCTTCTTTCGCTATACATGGACTGGTTGAGTATCCTTGACCATCTGTAACCCCAACTATTCCAAAGGTAACACTAGGAATGCTCGTGCTGCAGTTAGGCCAGCCAATATCCACACCCGTCGTTCCTTGCGTATATTGACCTTGCGCAGCCACTACTCCTGTAACCAGCAATAGCCCCATCAATGCCGCAGTGAAACTTACCACAACTTTTTTCATATCTTTAACTCCTTCGGCACATTTCTAGGCATTATAACATATAGTCTATTAGGTTAGAGTTATTCAGTTTTGTTATTCCATTTAGTATGAAACGCATTACGACTACCGAGATCAATAATTTGCGAAAAAGTATGATATACGTTGCAAAAAAATGGTATGTTATGAACTCCCTCTATATTCGTCTTCATAAATATATGGGGAATGAAGGGGGCATTCCAGGAGAAACCGCTGCCTCTTGCTGTAGGTCAAACAAAGAAGGTTGTGTAATAAACATGTCTGCCAAACATGCTAACCATCGGATAATGGGTCTTCCTCGCGCCCGTGCGCTTTTTCTAGGGGGAAGCATCGCACTTGTAGTCCTGGTCGTCGCGAGTACTGTTTTTGCCTTCTCGCGTATGAACCCCGGTAGTCCTCCCACCGCCAGTAAAACTTTCGTCAATGAACCTAGCATCGTGAAACCAACCCAGTCCAATCAACCTATCCAGTTGAATTTGATCCCTAAAGCAACTGCGACCACCCAGAGCAAAACGGTGACCAATAGTAATAGCAATAGCAATAGCAATAGCAGCTTCCGCTTTACTGCCGCTGGTGATTATGGACAAACGAGTGCTACCACGGCAAATCTGCAGTATATGGCGCGCTCGGGCGTGAATTTTAACCTGGGGCTAGGGGACTTTGACTATAGTTTAACCACCACCGCGGACGCTTGGAGTGCCTACGCCAAAAGCTATCTCCCTCCTGGTTTCCCTTTCGAGATTGTTGCCGGAGGCCATGACATCCAAATTGACACTCTCGCGGCAGACCTTCCTGATCATATCGGCAACATCTCAGGCGTCTATGCCAAGGAATACTCGTTTGATTATCCCCCGGCCGCGCCTCTTGCCCGCTTCATCGTTATTTCGCCCAGCCAGATTCTGCCTGGCTACGACTACAGCCTGGGCAGCGTTCACTACAACTGGGTAGCGCAACAAATCGATGCTGCACGAGCGGCAAACATTCACTGGGTCATCGTGGCCATGCACCAAGATTGCTTCGTCATCGATAGTACATCCTGCCATAGCCAGGACTTGCAGGGTTTGCTACTGAACAAGCATGTCGATCTGATCCTAGAAGCCCAGAAACATACCTACCAGGCCAGTAAACAGCTCGCTCTCAACCCTACAACCTGCCCCGTCTTGCCCATCACCAGCTACAATACCTCCTGCGTCGTCAACTCCTCGAACAGCTTTACCAAAGGCGTAGGTTCGGTCATCGTCGTCACCGGCACAGGCGGCACCGTCCCCCTCCTCCCCATCGACTTCACCGACCCCAAAATAAACTACTTCCGCACCTGGATGGGATCCAACGTAAATCAATCCTTTGGCGTCTCCCAATTCTCCGTCACCCCGACCAATATCACCATGAACTTCATCCCCACCACCGGCTCATTCTCAGACTACTTCACAATTAACGGATAGAATTTCTAACATATCCCACGATGTATGCCCCAAGGCCTCGATCGAGACTGGCTGCCACTCCTTCCCCAGTGACTGCTGAGGAGGCTGGTTCTACGCTGCACTGCTTGCATTCAGATGGTACGCAATAGAGCTTGCTGCTGACTTTTGGTATACTGTTAGGCTTTTTCTACTCATCAATCGTTTATAGAGTATCTATCAAAATAACAGGAGAAAAGCATGAATGATAAGTCTAAGAACATAGCAAAAAAGTTAGCTGAAAGTATAGCCCTGGCAGGGGCATTTTAGGGATAATTGCATCAATTATCTTGATCTATCAGTTCGTGAGCGGCAATCAGAGCATTCCGGCGTCGATTACCCCTAGAGCTAAACCAACTCCAACTATCCAGATTTTCCCAACCCTTGCACCCACTGTTCCACCTACCCCGGTTCCTACGGCTACTTTGGTTTCTACACCTACCCTAGTTCCTACTGCTACTCCCTCTTCTCCTCTTGCCTCTTTTCAGAGGTTGGCTCAGAATTATTACGATTCTACTACTCACTCTATTCAGAAGTCGGCTCAGCAGCCTATTCGTTATGACTCTTTCTGGCCTTGGTTTTGGTGGGGTATTGTTGGTGGTGTTGGTGGAAGTTTTCTGGGGTTGGCGATAAATGATGAGATAAGCCTATGGTTAGGGATACTATTAGGCGGTTTCATTAGAAACAAGCACTAGCACCAAATCAGACAGGTACTCTATGTGTGCAATATACTATAACATACCTCCTATCCTTGCCCAAAACAGTCTTAAATTTTGGAACCATCATAGTCAATGCTATTGGTAATTTTTGTTAATGCGGTGAAAAAAGATAGATAAGGGAAAAGTGTCACGAGGCTGTTCTAGCCTATTGACGCTGACTCAACTAGTATGCACATTGATCAGAGGGCTGACACAACATATCACCATTAGAGACTTGCACATCATGCGAGTTTGTCAGCGTAACGCTAATATCACCACCAGTCTGAATAGAATTTCCTTGCGGTGCTATAGACATGACTGTTCCAATCGTTACCGTTCCGTATAGGGTATTTCCCTGCACGCGACTAAACTGTACCAAAGCTCTCACGTCTCTTGCTGCATAGCTTGCTGAGCCATAGGCATTTATTGTTAAAACGCTCATGCCCGCAACTCCCCAGGTTCCAACAAACGGTTCAATCCCTGGTATTTGTGTTTGCCCAGAGGGTTGAGGCGTTCCAGAGGACACGGGTGGAGGACCGAAGATCATTTCTCGCAGCACTTCTTGACCTCCTGAAACGCATGCTGGATTTTCTACATTCGGAACTTCAAGACACAGGGTGCTATTCCCAAAAATCTTTGTAAGGCGTATCAATTCACTCAATACTCCACTTGTATTCGCTTGAGCATCACTCAGAATGAGGTTTGCACATGCAATAGGTTGTATCTCAGCTTGGCACTCGGTCTGTTCTGATAATAACTCAAATTGTTCAGACTGCTCTCGCGTTATAGTTATATCAACAACTGTTACCGAGTGTCCAAACATTTTGAAGGATAAATAGAGCCTGAAATCTTGTGACGATGAAAGCGGCGAGATTTCTCGGTTCAAGGCAGGGCTAGCAGGATTGAATCCTGGTTGCACAGATGCTGTGTTAGGCAATAGCTGCATTGTCATAAGCAATACGGGTAAGATTGTAACGAAGAGCCGCTTAAAAGGAGCGTGTAACAAAAAGCACCTTCCTTTCTAGCACTACTATAATGTTGGCTTAAATCAGAAAAAAGAGTTGCAATCACTGCAACTTGAAATATGAGCGGTAACAATACGAACTAGATCGATGGTCTTTGAAATCCATGAAAATAGATGAGAACGAATCTCACTTCTAAGCCGTTGACCTGATTTTTTTAAGGAGAAAGTATAAAAGAGATATAATGATATATAGCGAAATGAGGTCCGTTAACAACAGGAGAAAAAAGAAAGATGTAAAATTTGTTTGAAAGGAGGCATTACCTTGTAGTGCATCAGAAATATGACCTGGCAAAAGTAAAGGGAAAAGTATAACAAATATCACTGCACCAGCAGGTGTAACATCAGGATTAGTAACCACCATTAGAAGAACAAGGATACCATCCCGAATGTTGTGTAGAGTAGGATCTAGCAAACAAGGAGGTTTTGAGAGCATACTACAGGCATAGATCGATCCTTTCGATCAAAAACATCTACCTTTTATCAAGGAGGGACCTATGCCAGTACCTAAGAAACA
>JBBQXY010000117.1:0-19269 GCA_038209195.1 Ktedonobacterales bacterium
CACACTAAAAAACTTAGCGTTGCTTGAAGCACTCTCAGGGATAGATATTGATGAAACTTGGACTGTACTGGTCATATGCTACGCGTTCGTTGGTGCGTGGTGGGCAGCGGACGGTGTTGGCGATATTTTGTGTCGCGGTAGGGGTGATGGCTATCGTGGCATTGCAATTGGTGAGCTTGAGCGTGAATAGAGCGCTACTGGGCAATATTATCGAGGCGAATGGGGGCGATATTCGGCTGAATGCTAACTTGACCCCTTTGCGTCAGCGGGACCTCACCGTGCTGAACACGTTAAAACGGCAGGGGAGTATTAGCGATTATGCGACCTCGTATGACGCGGGTGGAAGTGTCGCACTTCCTTCGGGCAATGAAGAGACGTTTAGCTTTATCGCGATTTCGAGCAATTTCCCGTTGGTAGGGCAGGCGAACTTTATTGCTCCGGCACGCAATTTGACAATACAAGGTGTTGTGCAGGGCAATAATGTGGCTATGAGTTCTATTGTCTTTCAAAACCTGGGTGCGCATATCGGTAGTACGTATCGTGTCAAGACGTTGGATGGGCGGTTGGTGTCGATCAGAGTGGCGGCAGAATTCCAGGAGGGCGGTGGGTTTCTGGGGCCACAAGTGCTGATTGCCCAGGCAACGCTGGCGGCGACACCAGGGCCAAATGGAACACCGCTGCCAGCACAATATGATACAGCCTATACAACAGTACCTGCCGCCAATATGAACGCGGTGCAAAAACAATTGACACAAGCTCTACCAGCGGTAAACGTCGTCACGGCACCGGATTTGCTCAAGCGGCGGCAGAGCCAGGTGGATCAGATAGAACTCTTCTTGCGCATCGTTGGTTTGCTGGCACTCTTCATCGGTGGGATTGGCATCATCAATACCATGCAGGTGTTGTTGCGCCGTCGACAGGTCGAGATTGCGATGCTCAAGACGACTGGCTATCGCAGAGGTAATTTGTATGCCATGTTTGGTCTGGAAGCGGCCTTGCTGGGGATAATTGGTGGTGTGGTTGGTACATCGGTAGGTGTAGGAGCCAGCTTCCTGGTACGTTCCGTGGTGGAGAATGCTTTTTTCTTGCACTTAGAGGTCGTGTTAGACCCTTTGACAATCACTTCAGGTCTGCTTATCGGCGTATCGACGGCGCTGATCTTCGGCTTATTACCAATAGTCGAGGCCAGCCAGGTACGCCCGTTGACCGTGCTGCGCGAGATTGGCGAAGAGAGCAGGACATCTTCGCGCTTGACCACAATTGGTCTGTTGGCCCTGCTTTCACTGCTCTTTGTGGCGTTGGCAGCGACCATTCTGGGCGATGTGGTGACGGCGGCGGTGGCGGTGTATGGAGGCTCCGGTGTTATCTTTGTCCTAGCATTGGGCTTCGGCTTGCTGGTACTGGCTATCTCGAAGTTGCCCGTGTATGAGAAAGCGACGCCACGCACGTTGCTGTGGATCGGGCTGGCACTCAGTATTGTCGTGGTCTCGTCCCTGTTGTTTGCAGGCTTGGGCTACCTGGGCTACTTTGCGAATAAAGTGGCTACAGGGCTGGGGTATAGCACGATAGGCACGTATATGCTGGTGATACTGGGTGGTGTGGGTCTTGTCCTGTTGGGCGGCTCATTGGTCTATTTCCTGGCTACTATTGTCAATAGCGTTGTGATGTTCACGCCGCGCTCGTGGAAGACGGCGGTGATGCTGGCGTATCGCAATATGGGGCGGCAACGTATTCGCACTACCACTACGCTGACTTCACTCTTTGTAGGTGTATTCGCCATTGGCCTGATCCTGCTGCTTGGTCAGGGCATCAAAGACACGATCAATACGACGTTAAGTACGCTGTTTACGCATAATGTGTTTGTGATTGTGCCACCGAACCAGAGGCAGGCCACCACAAAGCAGTTGTCGTCACAAACGGGTATCGACGCGAGCAAAACGTTGATCAATCCCGTCGCGCCGCAACTCTATCCGCTGTTGGTTGCCGGTAGAGACATCAATACGATTCTGCAAGGTGTGCAAAAGACGGATAAAATCGACAAGGGCGACATCTTGAATGCGTTAAGCGATGTGGAGGGATTTGACCTGCGGGGCGGCACGCCGAATGTGCCGGTGATTACACTGAAAAGTGGGCGCAATTTGCGGGCAGCAGACGCAGGTACGAATAATGTGGTGATGAATTCAGAGCTAGAAAATGCACCCGTGCGGCTGCGGCTGGGCGATACTATCGTTGTACAGAGCACTGATGGTGCTGTCACTAAGGTGCTCAAAGTGGTTGGCTTCTATGATGGAGCGGCTGCGACGGGCAATACCAACTTCGCAAGCATTTTGGCTGATGCAGCCGTCACCACGCAGCTTGGTACAACGCAGACAATCGATGTCTTCTCGCTCACGGTCGATCCCAACCAGTTGCCGTCCCTGAAAAAACATCTTACGACGTCTGTGCCTACGGCGGTTATCTTCAGCGTGGTGGATATCGATGCGCTGATTAACCAGGTGCTGAACAACCTCATTATTATGCTAACAACGGTAGCCTCGCTGGCGATGATCGCGGGGCTGATTATTATCGCGAACGCGGTAGCGCTGGCTATGTTGGAACGCAGACGCGAGATAGGGATTTTGAAAGCGGTGGGGCATACCAGTGGATCAATTTTGGCGACTGTGCTGATCGAAAATGGCCTGGTTGGGCTGCTCGGCTCATTGGTCGCTATGCTGCTGGTCACAGGGGCAATTGCCGCGCTCAGTGTTTTTGTGTTTCATATTTCCATTGGATTGGCCCCCGGTTTAAGTGGGTTGATTATTGGGTCTACGGCTTTGATTACGATGCTCATGGCGATGCTAGTGGCGTGGGGCGCTGTGCGGGTGCGACCATTGGAGGTGCTTAGGTATGAGTAGTGGCGCGAATGGGACTTTCAGGTGTAAGTTTTGGGAGAGTAAAGTATGCCGTGGGTTGTGCGTAGGGACAAGGGGTGGACGTGGCGGCAGATGGGGGGCCTTGTGCTTGTCCTGGGAGGGGTGCGGCTTCCCTTGAACATGCCCACAAATGCTTTACTGTAAGTGTCATATTCCCTATAATTAAAGAATGTGAAAGGAGTGAAAAGGATGGGATACGATCCAGAAAAACATCATCGCCGTTCTCTACGTTTGAAGGATTACGACTATAGCCAACCAGGTCTGTATTTTTTTACAATCTGTACCTGGCAACGGCAGCCCTTTTTTGATATACCTGAGGTTCATCAATTAGTGATGGAGGCATGGCAACGTCTGCCTAACCGTTTCCCAACGGTGACACTGGATATATTTGTCATTATGCCTGACCATGTTCGTGGTATACTCCAACTTCATGCTCCAACGAGGCATATGAAAGCGCCCAGATTAGATGAGGTATTGCGAGTCTATAAATCAATAACGAGCGTGCAGTGGATCCAATTGAACAAGAGGAGAGATACGATCTGTGAAGGGCACCTCTGGCAAGAACGATTCTATGACCACGTTATTCGGAATGAAATGGATGCCCAGCGGATCCGTGAATATATCTTGAATAATCCTTTGGTACCAAAGCTTCTCCAAGGCAAAGATATTGACGAGCAGGTGTGGGAAGAAATCATCAATCACGCTCTTCTTGGTAGTTTAGTTGATTCTTCAACCTGAGAGATAAGCGGAATGGCGTGCGAAGCGTGTGTAGGGACAGGGGGCTGGGACGTGGAGATGTGGGGGCCTTGTGCCTGTCCTGGCGGGAGGTCGAGACATCCGACAGGACGAGGACAAGCACAAGGCCCCCCATCGACCGCCGCGTCCGCCCCTTGTCCCTACAAATGCTTCGTATGCCACTTCCTTGCTTACCTTAAATTGTCCACAAGCTTTCTGGCAACGTGCAGCCACTCTTCTGGGTTGTCATCGGGGATGGAGCAGCCGTTGGCGAGGATAAGGCGGCGACCTTTGGTCTCGGTAATGGCGGCCATAATTTCGTTGTCAATCTCCATTGCGGTGCCGTGGGTGAGGGGGCCGCGCTCGGCGAGGCCACCCATGAGACATTTATCGGTCAGGGTGAGGGCCTCGGTCAGGCTGGGACCGGTGAGGCGGTCGCTCCAACTCATCGCGGAGACGGGATAGTCTACGAAATCTTCAAAATAGAGTTCGTCGCCTTGTTGTGAAGGCTCGGCGTGGACGTGCACGACGTTGATCCAACCGGCCTGGGCATGTTCCAGGACAGCCAGGTCGTAGGGACGTGCGATGTCGGCGTATTCTGCGCGGGTCAAATCTTTGTTGGTCGCGCCCATGCTAGAGAAAAAGATGCCGCTCGCACCAGCTTCGATGGCCGCTTGCACTAATGTCGCCAGGTTGGCTGCTACGGTGGCCAGCCCTTTCTTGAAATTGTCGCTATCGTTCCGAGCTTGCTCTATGGCTGTGGCTTTGCCCAGAAAGCGGATCGCGTAGGTGAAAGGGCTGAAGAGGGTGAGGAGCAAGGGAAAATCGTCAGGTAATTGACTGCGCAGTATGCGAATGCAGGTCAATTGTTCCTGGAAGATAGGGGTATCCAGGCCAAGTGGGGGTACGTCGCTCCATTGAGAAATTTGGGGTTTGGGATAGGCCAAGTCGGGCATGATTTTCACGATATCGAGATCGAACTTCTGACGAAAAAATTCCATGGTCAGTTCAGCCATGCGCACCCCGGAACCTTCCGGTTTAAAATGGTGCCAGAAGCAGAAGGGTACGCGATCGACTGGTTCCCCTTTTAGGGCGGCATGCACTCGTGCGCTGGAAGTCATGGGTTGTTGTGGTGTTGTCATGAGTATCTTTCCCCTTTATATATCTTTTGGTGTTGCTTGCGTTGGTGAAAGTCCCTGGGAATAGCGAGTTTTATCGTGTTGAGATTGCTCCTCGCTACGTTTCATGAGTTGCTGATCGATGATTTGTGAGAGCATTGCGCCTAAGATTGCGCCCCCTGCCAGGAGGCTGATTTTTACTAGTGTTATGCCAATATTGCTCATGGTTGTTCCTTTCTTGAAGTATGAACATACTACCCTGTCAAACTACATTTGGTAGGCCGCCTACGGCGGTGGGATAAGGAGGGAAGACTAGGGCACAGCCCTAGAACCCAGTCAAGGGGCGACCGCCCCTTGCATCCCTGCTTGTTACGTGAATAGGGACAGAGCAATACTCCAACATATCTGCTATAGAGTATACGTCATGAGGTGGAGAGTGGGAAGATGAGCTAAGGTTAAGGTGTATCATTGCATTTCATGAGCGAATACTCCACCAGAATAGGCATATTTCTCGGTAATCTACATGAGAGCGCAACCAACTTTTAACTATATTCACCGAACTCGATGCTATCATTAGTTTGGATAAGTGGCGGAATGTACCCATGGAAAGATTGTGGGCGTAACAATCATATTGATTCCCTCAAATATATGTTATTATTTATAGGTATAGCATTTCGTATAATGTTACTGGTCAATACAGGGCCAGAACTGCGTCGTACCTCAAACTGGGGGTTGCCATGCACTATTGTACATTTTGTCATAAAGAGTTGTACCCGGGTGATACTTTTTGCGGCAATTGTGGGCACGTACTGAATCCAACGGGAGAGGTAAAAAGTGTCACAGGTTATAATGAAAGAAATGTACCGGGTACCCCTAATCTGCCAGTCCTTTCTCGACCATTAGACTCTGACGCCCAGTTACCGGCACAACAACGTCTGGATAGTAATCCAGGGATTATCAACTCCAATCCAGGGATTATCAACTCCAATCCAGGAAGAGACTTCTATACTTTTCCTAGCCATGACGCCGAAGAGGACACTCCTACTATACGGTCAACAAAAGGCGTTCAGTCACAAATCCAATTATGGAACTCAAATGCTAGCTTGGAAGCGGAAGCGCCAACTGTGAATCTTGGCGGAAACCTACCAGCAGAGCAAGCCTCACGGCAAAAGCCGCGCAGACGTATACTCACCGTAGTACTCATTGCGCTGGTAAGCGTAATCCTTATCTCCAGTATCTCTGTTTACCTGTTTATCAACGCTGCAGAGCTTCATACTTCAACAGCCGTACAGCCAGCCAAGCTGATTGTTACTCCATCAAGCTTGGACTTTGGAACGTTAGTGAAAGGCGTGAAAACGGATCTGGCAATAGGCATCAGCAATAGTGGTGGGCAACCAGTGAGTTGGACAATAGATACGTCTAATACAACGTGGCTACAGCCTCAGACGAAAAGAGCAACGGTCGAGCCCAACACTCCGCAGCAATTAGACAAGATCACAGTCGATACGAACAAGCTGACGGTAGGAGCTCACTCTACGTTTCTCCTTATCAATTCCGACGCTGGACAGGTTCAGGTCAAGGTTTCGGTGGAAGTGACCCCGTATATAAAGACGCAGGCGAAGCTGAAAACCGATATAACAAACCTAAACTTCGGTGTGCTACCAACAGGGATATTAGTGACGCGCTCGGTGGAAGTCAGCAATACTGGCACCGTGCCACTGAATTGGTCGGCAAATGTAGGAAGTGCCGCGTGGTTGACGTTAGATAGGGCATCTGGAAGTATACCTTTTGGGGGAATGCCGCAGACAATCAATGTGACAGTGAACACCGTTGGGCTGCCAGCCGGGTCTTACTCAACTTTCTTGAACTTCACCTCGAATGGTGGAAACCAAAGCGTGTCTATTAGCTTGATAGCAAGTTCTCGAACCTCGTTACAACAACCAACGGCGACAGCAACCGCGAAGCCAACGGCGACCCCGACCGCGAAGCCAACGGCCACGCCAACAGCGAACCCGACAGCGACACCGACGCCGGCACCAACGGCCACGCCAACGGCGACACCGGCCGCGACACCAACACCGACGCCGGCGCCAACGGACACGCCTACTCCCGTGGTCACACCAACGCCAACTCCTTAGGATTTGAGAGTTATCTTGGCGATCACAAGGGTCGCCACTACATTTTGTGAGTTTGCAACGGCTTGAAATGTAGTGGCGACCCTTATGGTTGCTAGGCATGAGATGCAAAAGACGTTTTTCTCCGCTAATTAACTGGCCCTGATATTTTGCCTCAGCGAGGTTGTATTAAGCACAACTGTATGCTTCTTCATTACAGCACATTTGCGTGCCTATCCCACTCAATGGAAAAGCGTTCCACAATTTCTCTGCAAGGGGTATACTTAGCAAAAATATTGACGGATTGACTTGATGGATGCTGGTGATTTCACTACTGGGCTCTCGACTCTTCACCCATATTCTGTTAGGATGTCTTGCAATAACCCTGCTAGTTCAGTGAAAATTTTATGAAGGGGGTCCTTGATGGACAGACTTCAACGTCGTATTCGGATTGCACGTGGTATGGAGTTGGCTGATCTTGTGCTGCGCAATGCACGGTTGGTGAATGTGTGTAGCGGCGAATGTTATGCCGCGGATGTGGCGATTGCTGATGGGCTCATTGTGGGTATAGGGACAGAGGGCGCTGGATATCATGGGCGCGAGGAGCGTGACCTGCAAGGACGCTGGCTGGCACCTGGACTGATTGATGGTCATATGCATATTGAAAGTACCATGTTGCTGCTCTCGGAGTTTACACGCATTGTCACGCCGCGTGGTATTACCGCTGTTATGCTCGATCCGCATGAATTCGCCAATGTGCTGGGGGTCGAGGGTATTCGCTATGTACTGGAATCTGGGCGTGGTCTACCGCTTTCGGCGTATGTGATGCTTTCGTCGTGTGTGCCAGCTTCGGACTATGAAAGTCCTTACCGTGTGTTGATGGCCGATGATTTGTTGCCATTGTTGGAAGAGGAACGCGTGTTGGGGCTGGCGGAGATGATGAACATGCCAGGGGTCTTGCGAGGCGACGAGCAGGTGCTGGCGAAGATTATGGCGACACGGCGGCATGGACTGGTCGTTGATGGACACGCCCCTGGTTTGAGTGGGCATGACCTGTGTGCGTATGCGACGGCAGGTGTCATGTCTGACCACGAATGTACGACAGTGGAAGAGGCGCGGCAGCGCATTCGCTTGGGTATGTGGCTAATGATCCGCGAAGGCTCGGCTGCCCGTAACCTGGACGCGCTGCTGCCGCTGGTCAAGGAATTGCATCCACCACGCGTCTTTTTTGTCACCGATGATCGCGATCCGCAAGATTTGACCACGCGTGGCCATATCGATTCGATGGTGCGTCGGGCTATTGAACTGGGGCTGGATGCCGTCGAGGCGATACGGCTTGCCTCCTATAATACCGCGCAATATTTCCGTCTGTATGATCGAGGGGCGGTCGCGCCCGGCTTTGTGGCTGACCTCGTGGTGTTGGATGACCTTGATACCTTCCAGGTCGAATCGGTGTACAAAGATGGGGTATTAGTGGCACAGGGTGGCGCGCTGGTGGTGGATGTGCCGACTGCGCCAACGGCGTTTACGCACATTACCGGCACGATACATATCGGCGATATTGGTGTTGATAATCTCCGCATGAAGGGTGAGCCAGGATTGGTTGAGGTGGTAGGAATTGAACCGGGGCAGATTACGACGAAGCACTTACAGGAAGAGGCTCCTATTCGCGATGGTGAGATTGTCGCTGATCCCACCCGCGATCTGCTCAAACTGGTGGTGATAGAACGGCATCATGCCAGTGGTCGTGTCGGTCTGGGACTGGTCAAGGGCTTTGGGCTGCGCAAAGGAGCGATTGCCTCAAGTGTGGCGCATGATGCGCATAATCTGGTGATCGCGGGCATCGATGATAGCGATATTTTGTTGGCGGCACGTACATTGGAAGCGATAGGTGGCGGCTTTGTCTGTGCCGTCGATGGTGTGGTACGTGCCAGTGTGCCTCTGCCGTATGGAGGACTGGTTTCGCCTTTGCCGGCAGCCGAACTGGTGCGACAATTGCTAGTGCTGGATGCGGCGGCTGCTGAACTTGGTTGCTTGTTGGAGCATCCGTGTATGACGCTGAGCTTTTTATCGCTCTCGGTGATTCCAGCGTTGAAACTGACGGATCAGGGTATCATTGATGTAGAGACGTTTACGTTGTTGCCGTTACAACGGTAATAAATAAGAACCAGGGCATCCGCAAGGAGTGTCCCTACTTAGGACGGTGTTATCGTTACAGGGGAAAAGAAGTTGCTACTGAATCTACTCGAATATGTATGGGCTGAGCACTTAGACGAAGCCCTGGTATTGCTGTCGCGCACGGATACGAAGACGGTGCCGCTGGCTGGTGGTACGTACCTGCTGGGCCAGAATGATGATAGTATTCAAGCGGTCGTCGATCTGCGCGATCTGGAGCTGGCCTATATTACGGAGGATGCACACGGCGTCCATATTGGTGCCATGAGTACTTTGCAGAGTATGGTCGATGCGCCGGTATTGCAAGAACTGGCGTCGGGTTTACTGTCGCGTGCAGCCCTGGCTTCATCGTTCTCGCGCTTGATTCGCAACGGCGCGACGCTGGGTGGGACACTCGGCGCGGGGGTAGCTTCACAAGCTGATTTGCTGACGGCTCTTGCCGTGCTGGATACCGAGGTGGTATTGCGTTCCGGTTCCAAAACCCAGGTCAATCTGAGCGGTGGAACGCTGGTACATCCTGGCTTGTCCCTTTCTGGTGTGACGTATAAAGGGAAGTTGGAGCGACGCATCCCCTTTAGTGACGTCTTTGCTGAGCGGCGTTCCAACGAACTGATCCTTGAGGTAATTATTCCGCGCCTCGCACATAGTGGTGCCGCGTTTATGCGCGTTGGGCGTACACCGACAGATGTGGCCTTGTTGAATGCCACTGCTGTGGTGCAGGTGACAGATGGCGTTTTCTCGCGAGTACGTGTGGCACTAGGGGGCGTCAATATGGAGCCAGTGCGCCTACTGACGACAGAGAGACAGTTAGAGGGTCAAGCCATTCCTGACACCGGGGATGCTCAGTTGTTGGTTGCAGCTATCAAGGCTGGTATTACAGAATTCCGTCCTCCCAGCGATTTTCGGGCCAGCAGCGAGTATCGACGTGTGTGTGGCATGAACCTGGCGTTTCGCGTGCTGGAAGAGGCGATGCATATTTCACGCGGCTATACTGCGGTTTCGTCGGAAGGGAGTAAGTAGAGCATGGAACTTGAACTGCGCATCAATGGAGTGATTAAAAGCCTGGATGTTGCACCCAACGAATCGTTGATGATGCTCCTGCGCTCGGAGGGCTATTTTAGCATCAAACACGGTTGTGAGACGGGTGAGTGCGGAGCTTGTACGGTGCTGGTGGACGGGGAGCCACGGACAAGCTGTGTTATGTTAGCGGCCCAGGCTGGTGGGTGTACGCTCACCACTGTGGAAAGTTTGGGGTCGGCGCGCAAGCTGCACCCGTTACAGGAAGCCTTTGTCGATACTGGAGCGATACAGTGTGGTTTCTGTACCCCGGGGATGGTACTTTCCGCGCATGCGCTCTTACAACGCAACCCTGATCCCAGTGAGGCAGAGGTACGCGACGCCCTATCGGGGAATTTGTGCCGTTGTACTGGCTATGTCAAACCAGTGCAGGCGGTTTTGCGGGCGGCGGCTATGATGCGCGGCGAGACCTTCGCGTCGCTCAGCCGACCGGGCTCTACCGAAAACTATAAGTCGTGGGATCCAGGCCGTTCACCGCTGGAACATACCGAGCATGGGGCTAGTATTGCGGAGGATGAAGAGGGCGGCTCTGCTCGTTCGGGTTCCCCAGCGAGCGACGAAGGTGGGGCGAACGATGGTGGGATTGCGACTATGGTTGGGACGCGTGCTGCCGTTGATTTGCGCATTGTGGGTAAGCCTGAGCGCAAGGTGGATGCCATTAAGCTAGTGACGGGTAAACCCGCCTACGTGGATGACATTGAATTGCGCGCCATGTTGCATGGGAAATTGCTCACCAGCCCACATGCGCACGCGATTATCCGCGATATTGACGCGTCGGAGGCACGAGCCTTGCCGGGAGTTCATGCCGTGCTGACCTATAAAGATGTGCCGCGCATCCCCTATACTACGGCGGGTCAGTCATGGCCAGAGCCGGGGCCGCACGACCAGTATTGCCTGGATAACCGAGTGCGCTTCGTAGGTGATCGCGTGGCGGCGGTGGCTGCTGAAACGGCGGAAATTGCCGAGCAAGCCCTGAGGCTAATCCATGTCGATTATGAGATTCTCCCGGCCTTGCTGGATCCACGGCTCGCGACCGCGCCGGATGCGCCACGTATTCATCCTGAGCCGGAGTCATATCGCATTCACGACGCGGCGCGGAACGTGGCGGCGCATCTGCACGCGGAAATAGGCGACCTTGAGCGCGGCTTCGCGGAATCCGATCTGGTGGTCGAGGGTGAATACATCGTGCCGCAGGTACAGCAGACGCCCATCGAAAATCATGTTGTTATTACCTACTGGGACGAAGATGATCGGCTGGTTGTACGCACCAGCACGCAGGTTCCCTTCCATGTGCGCCGCATCATTGCGCCTATTATCGGACTGCCGCCCCGGCGCATACGCGTCATCAAGCCGCGCATTGGCGGTGGGTTTGGCGTGAAGCAGGAAGTGCTGCTCGAAGATATCTGCGCTTTGCTGACGATTGCCACGGAGCGACCAGTCAAGCTGGAATTCTCACGCGCCGAAGAGTTTCGTAGTAGTCGTTCGCGCCATCCGCAGATCATACGCATGAAAACGGGTGTGAAACGCGACGGCACAATCATTGCTAATGAGATGACGCTGCTGGCGAACACTGGCGCTTATGGGACGCACTCCCTCACTGTGCAGAGCAATACGGGTTCCAAGACCTTGCCGATTTATCCATGTGCGAATATTCGTTTTACCGCGGAGGTGGTCTACACCAATTTGCCACCTGCTGGTGCTTTTCGCGGTTATGGTGTTCCGCAGGGCTTCTTCGCGCTGGAAAGTCACATCGACGAGATTGCCAAACAGTTGGGCATGGACGCGTTGGCATTGCGACGCAAAAACTGGCTGAAAGAGGGGGATGAAAATCCGTTCGCGAAAGCCCTGGGCGAGGGAAAAGAGGGCTACGCGCAGATTATTGAAAGCTGTGGACTGCCGCAATGCTTGCAGATTGTCGAAGAGAAGCTCAAATGGCAGGAGAAACGCGGCAAAGGTGGCACGGGTCGTTTCAGACGCGGCGTGGGGGTCTCGTTAGCGATGCATGGCACGGCTATTCCAGGGCTGGATATGGGCGCGGCTAGCATCAAGCTCAACGATGATGGCTCATTCAACATCCTGGTGGGCGCGACGGATATTGGCACTGGCTCTGATACGGTGATCGCACAGATCGCGGCAGAGGTGCTGGGTGTGCGCATGGAAGATATTATTATGCACTCGTCGGATACCGACTTTGCACCCTTTGATACGGGAGCATATGCCTCGTCCACGACCTATATTAGCGGTGGAGCAACGAAAAAGGCGGCTGAACAAGTACGGATGCAGATACTGGAAGTGGCGGGACAGATGCTCAACGCCAATCCTGAGACGCTGACCATTAGCAACCGCATTATTAGCGCGCCCAATGGAGAGACGGTGACAGTTTCGCAGGTGGCATTGCATTCTTTGCATGTCGAAAATCAGCAGCAGATCATGGCTACTGCTTCCTGGATGAGCTATAATTCGCCGCCGCCTTTTGCCGCGCAGGGGGCGGAGGTTGAGGTAGATACCGAGACAGGAGTTGTGCGCGTGCTGAACGCAATCTCAGCGGTTGATGCTGGTCGAGTTGTGAATCCGATTATGGCCGAGGGTCAGATTGAGGGTGGTGCCACGCAGGCGTTGGGCTATGGCATCTGTGAAGAGATGGTCTACGATCAGAATGGCGCTTTGCTCACCACAAACCTCAGCGATTATCGCATTTACAACGCGGTCGATATGCCACAGATGCAGTCGTACTTGGTGGAGACGCACGATCCCTTTGGCCCCTTTGGCGTCAAAGCTATCGCGGAAATACCTATCGATGGGATGGCACCAGCGGTGGCGAATGCCGTTGCCGACGCACTCGGTATCCGTATTAACCAGATACCCCTGACGCCAGAACGGGTGTTGAGAGCTATTCACGCACATGCGGATAAAAAATAAGTGGGGTGCAATGAATTGCACCTCTACAAAAATTAGGAAGGATTTTTCTCATGGTTGATTGGAGTAGACGGGCGCAGATAGCGGAAAGTATTTTAGATACAGCCGGAATGACGCCGATGGTACGTTTGCAGCGCGTGATTGGTGATGTGAAGCCAACCATCGTCGCTAAAATTGAGTATTTCAACCCCAGTGGCAGCATCAAAGATCGTATATTGCATTTCCTCGTCTCGGAGGCGGAGCGACGTGGCGACCTGCGTCCAGGCATGACGATCATTGAGGGCACGACTGGCAATACCGGTATTGCTACTTCCTGTGTAGCGGCCGCCAAGGGATACGCGGCGGTAATCGTGATGCCAGAAGGAATGAGCGATGAACGAAAGAAAACTATCCGCGCCTATGGAGCGGAACTGGTGCTGACGCCGGGTGCTGAGAGTGATGTAGACCTGGTGATCGAGAAGGTCAAGGAGCTCAAAGCTGCCGCGCCCGGCAAATACTGGGAAGTTGGGCAGTTCGTCAACGCTGATAATATCGAGGCGCATTATCGTACCACTGGGCCAGAGATCTGGGAGCAGACACAGGGTAAAATTGGCGCGCTGGTCTTATCTCAGGGGACAGGCGGTACCGTGACAGGGGCGGGAAAATACCTCAAAGAACAGAATCCCAACATCAAAATCTACGCCGTTGAGCCTGATGAATGCGATATTCTGGCGGGCGGTTCCTGGGGAGCGCACAAGATCGAAGGTATTGGTGACGGCTTTATCCCCGAAGTGTTGCACGTTGAGTACCTAGATGGTGTTGTCACGACAACCTCAGATGAGGCACTTGAAATGGCGCGTCGTCTGTCGCGAGAGGAGGGCATCTTCTGTGGTATCTCGTCGGGCTGCAACGTGGCGGCTGCCGTGAAGGTAGCGCGTCGCTATCCCGATATCGGTATGATTGTCACAGTGCTCTCCGACAACGGCTTGCGCTACTTCTCGACCGAGTTATGCGGTGTCGAGACAGAACTGGAAGTGCCAGAGCGGGAGCATCCCATCAGTGATGCCGACAAAGCGAAGCTAGCGCGAGTGAAATTAGAAGTGATTCGGTAGGGAATATCCGATGATGCCAGCAAGAGATCATGATAGCCATGAGTCCCTACCAGGGCGACGGCGAACCCCACCAGGGCGACGGCGAACCCCACCAGGGCGACCGCAAGGGTGCGCCCCTACTATACACGAGGCGGCTCTGCGAGCCGTTTCGCGTATAGTAGAAGCTGACACGGATATAGTAGGGGCGATCCCTTGCGGTCGCCCTGGAAATGGTAGCGTCCGATGATGCCAGCAACGCATATCCGGCATTTGCAATGTGTGCTGTGTGGGAAAACCTATGATCCTGCCGTTGTGCGGTATGCCTGCCCGGCGTGTGGGCCGTTGGGGGTGCTGGCGGTGCAGTACGATTACGGGCAAATTGCAGCACGAATGAGCCGTACACAACTGGCGGAGGAGCGCGACCCCACGCTCTGGCGATACCGTGCGCTCCTGCCTATTTCCTATAGCCATAAAGGTATACCGCCATTGGCGATAGGAGGGACGCCGCTGTATCGGGTTGAGCGGTTGCGCTCGTTGTTGGGAATGAGTGATCTGTGGCTGAAAGATGATACGCGCAATCCGAGTGCCTCGCTGAAGGATCGCGCCAGTATTATCGCAGTGATGCTGGCGGAGGAGGGACAGACGGTGGCCTGTGCCTCGACGGGGAATGCGGCCTCGTCGTTAGCGGTACAGGCTGCGGCGATGGGCTTGCCATGTTATATTTTTGTGCCACATAATGCGCCACGAGCAAAGATCATTCAATTGCTGATGTGTGGGGCCACTGTTTTCGCGGTGCAGGGTAGTTATGACGACGCCTTTGATATGTGTATCGAGGCATGTGACACCTTTGGTTGGTACAATCGCAACACGGGATATAATCCCTATCTGGTCGAGGGCAAGAAAACCGTGGGCTTGGAGATCGCGGAACAATTGCACTGGCAGGTACCTGATACCGTGCTGGTACCAACGGGAGATGGTTGTATCATCAGCGGCGTCTATCGCGGTTTTGAAGATTTCTATCGCCTAGGCATGATCGAGCGTATGCCACGCCTGATCGCGGTGCAAGCTGAAGGCTCACCAGCTATCGTCCGTGCCCTGGAAGGGGATGGTATCGTGCGGGCATATCCAGCGCACACGATAGCCGATGGCATCTCTGTTGGCTTGCCACGCAACGGAGCGATGGCTGTGCGCCATATTCGCAGTAGTGGCGGATTTGGCATCACCGTAAGTGACGAGGAGATACTGGCGGCTGAAAAAGCCCTGGCGATGCATAGTGGTGTCTTCGCGGAGCCGTCGGGAGCCGCTTGCTATGCCGGACTTCTGCGTCTGTTGGAAGAGGGCAAGATTGCGCGCGATGAACGTGTGGTCTTGCTGGTGACGGGTAGTGGGCTCAAGAGCATTGATGCAGTCGTGGCAAGTGCTGGTAATGTTGTGCCGATAGCGAAGGGTAGCGAAGGGTTGGCGGCAGTACAGAAAGTGGTGTCGTAAGTTATGTCAGACATGCTCATAGGTAATGGAACAGTAGTTACGCTGGGCAGTGACAATGTATTGGTGGAACAGGGGGCGGTATTGGTGCAGGGCCAGCGTATCGCGGCGATTGGCTCTGATAGCGCGTTGCGCCAGCAGTATCCCACGGCGCAGTATGTCGATGCCAATCATGGCCTGATTATGCCAGGGTTTCTGTGTACGCACACGCATTTTTATAGTGCATTTGCGCGTGGCATGGCTATTCCTGGCGCGGCACCGCGTACCTTTACTGAAATCTTGGAACGACTATGGTGGCGGTTGGATAAACAGTTGACGTTAGAGGATAGCCGTGCCAGTGCCGAGATATATTTGGTCGATGCCATTCGCCATGGCACAACCTGTGTTGTCGATCATCATGCCAGCCCTCGTGCTGTGGAAGGTAGCCTGGATGTCATTGCAGACGCGGTTGAGCAGGCGGGGATACGGGCCTGTCTGGCGTATGAAGTTTCGGATCGCGATGGACCAGCGGTGATTGAGGCAGGTATTGTTGAGAATGAACGCTTCATTCGCTCGCTGGGCGCGGAACGCCGTCAAGCGGCGCAAGCAGGCATGATTGCCGCCAGTTATGGGCTGCACGCCTCATTTACGCTCAGCCCGGCAACGTTGGAACGTTGTGCTGCTGGTGCTGCTGGTTTAGGGGTAGGTTTCCATATTCATGTGGCGGAAGATAGCTCCGACGAGAACGATTGCTTGTCACGCTATGGCATGCGCGTGGCTGACCGACTGGCTGACAATGCTATTCTGGGTCCACACAGTATTGCCGCGCACTGTGTCCATGTGCAGAGTGGCGAAATCGGGCGTCTTGCCGAGACACACACGAACAGTGTACATAATCCACGCTCGAATATGAACAATGCAGTTGGTCGTGCGCCCGTGGAGGAGTTGGTGCAAGGGGGCGTCAATGTTGGGCTGGGCAACGATGGGTTCAGCATGAATATGATGCAGGAGATGAAGACTGCCTATCTGCTGCATAAGTTTGCGCTCAATGATCCACGCGTCATGGCAGGTGATCTGGTACTGAACATGGCTTTTGCGCACAATGCACAGATTATCGATGCTATTTTTAGCCCCTTCAGCGGTAATATGCCACGCGTGGGGGAACTGAGCGTGGGCTCTGCCGCTGATCTAGTGGTGCTTGATTATGTGCCGCCGACGCCGCTCAGCAGCGAAAATTTCCCGTGGCACCTGATATTTGGCATGGATGGGCAGCAGGTTAATTCGACGATGGTGGCTGGTCGTTGGTTGATGCGCAATCGCCGGTTGCTGACGGTTGATGAAGCGCGTATCGCGGCACGAGGAAGAGAGCTTGCGCGAGCTCTGTGGCAGAGAATGTAAGCAGGTAGAAAGAAGGGACGTCTATGAACATTCGAGAGACACAACACGCTGTGCAACAAGAACTGGCACAGCACCATGATAGCATGTTGCAGTTCCTGCGTGAGCTTATCGCAATCCCCAGCTTTGACAGTCAGATCGGACCAGTGGGGGATGCTGTAGGGGCGCGTATGGCTGATCTTGGTTTTGACGAGGTGCGCCGGGACGCGATGGGCAATATACTGGGGCGCATCGGCAATGGGCCACGCACGTTGCTGTACGATAGTCATATTGATACCGTCAGTATTGCCGATGCCAGCCAGTGGCAATGGGACCCATTCAAGGGCAAGTTTGAGAATGGCATCATCTACGGCCTGGGGGCGGGCGATGAAAAGTGTTCGACGCCGCCGATGATCTATGCGATGGCGACATTGAAGAAATTGGGGCTGGCGAAAGATTGGACGCTGTATTATTTTGGCAACATGGAAGAGTGGTGCGACGGCATCTCTGGCAATGCGCTCGTTGAACACGAGGGTATTCGCCCGAATTTTGTCGTAGTGGGTGAATCGACCGAGATGGAGATTTATCGCGGTCATCGTGGGCGAACCGAGATCAGCGTTACCTTCAAGGGGCGCAGTTGCCATGCCAGTGCGCCGGAGCGCGGCGATAACGCCCTTTACAAGGCCATTCCATTTATCCAGGGCGTAGAGCGGTTGCACCAGGAACTCAAGAGTCGGCCCGACCCATTTCTTGGCCCTGGTTCGATTACCGTCACCAATATCAGTACGCGCACGGCTTCGCTCAACGCTGTCCCCGACGAGTGCAGCATCTATATTGACAGGCGAATGCACCCGGTCGAGACGAAAGAGGTGGTGCTTAACGAACTGCGTGCGCTACCCAATGCCCATCTAGCCGAGATTAGCGTACCGATGTACGAAGTGCCGAGCTATACCGGCTTCGCTTTCCCGGTCGAAAAGATTTTTCCGGCCTGGGCTTTAGCGGAAGAGCATCCCTATGTGCAGACGAGCATGGCTGCTTTTGAAAGTTGCTATGGACGCCCCGCTAAAACAGGGAAATGGGTTTTCTCAACCAATGCAACCTATTGGATGGGCAAGGCTGGTATTCCTTCCATTGGCTTCGGCCCCGGTGAAGAGCATTGGGCGCATACCGTGCTCGACCAGGTGCCAGCGAACGAAGTGGTGCAGTGCGCCGATTTCTATGCCATGCTACCATTGTTTTTGGATGCCCATTAAGGTTAGTGGTGAGGTCGGTGCAGTTGGGTTGAGGTTGAGTGCAGTTGCATAGAGCATTGTGGAGGTAGCATGAGTAAGCTCGAGGTGGTTGCCATTGGTGGCAATTCATTAATTAAGGATGAGGCACATAAGAGTGTGCCTGACCAGTTTGACGCGGTACGAGAGAGGGCGGTGCATATTGTCGAGATGATTGCACAGGGCTGGAATGTGGTGGTAACGCACGGGAATGGGCCGCAGGTTGGCTTTATTTTGCTGCGGGCAGAATATTCTCGCAGTGTCCTCCATACAGTGCCACTCGATTCCTGTGGGGCGGATACGCAGGGAGCGATAGGTTATATGATTCAACAGGCACTACAGAACGAGTTTCTGCGGCGGGGGATACACCGTTCCTGCGCGACGGTAGTCACACAGGTACTGGTTGATCGCAATGATCCAGCTATGCAGAACCCCAGTAAGCCCATTGGCTCATTTTATAAAGAGGATGATGCGAAGGTGAAGATGGCGCAAGAGGGTTGGTCGATGGTGGAGGATGCTGGTCGAGGCTGGCGTCGCGTCGTGCCATCGCCTGTGCCACAGGAAATCATCGAGCGCGATGCCATTGAGACTTTGATTACGAGCGGCTTCATCGTCGTTGCCGTTGGTGGCGGTGGCATACCGGTGGTGCGCGATAGCGCGGGTCAACTGGCTGGCGTTGAAGGGGTGATCGACAAAGACTTGGCGTCCAGCCTGCTGGCTAGCACACTACATGCCGATCTGTTGCTGATCTCAACTGCGGTAGAGAAAGCTGCGCTGTATTTTAAAAAACCGGAGCAGCGCGATCTGGATACCATCACACTGAGCGAAGCCAAACGTTATTATGACGAGGGACACTTCGCGAAAGGCAGTATGGGTCCCAAAGTCCGTGCCATCATCAATTATCTCGACCAAGGTGGTCGGGCCGCGCTAATTACTATGCCCGAAACAATAGGCAAAGCCCTGGCAGGCCAGACTGGCACCTGGATTGTCCCAGATGAGTAGGATACATACTTTATGCTTGGTTGTGGATTGTGCAGCCGAAGGCT
>JBBQXY010000118.1:0-18770 GCA_038209195.1 Ktedonobacterales bacterium
ACTCCTTTCAGGGCGAGAATTTGACAAATACTCTGCAAAGGAGTATCATCTTTCTCAAGCCCATTCGCAACCATTCATCTGGAAGTACTACCTTTTTTCTACATTTGAATTACTTGCGACCCTCCCGTCAGGGATTGAAACGCTTTTGGTGACCTGATAGGAGCATTAGGGGGAATGGTCGTCTAAATGGTTGAGGATGCCCGTCAGGGATTGAAACGTTCCTTCGTAGGTCCGAAAAACATACGCCCCATACGCATGAAGTTAAGGATTGATAAGCACTTCAATTCTCCGCCAGGGCGACCGCAAGGGATCGCCCCTACTATACCCGAGGCGGCTCTGCGAGCCGCTTTGCAGAGAGAAAGGCCAATGGTAGAGAGTAGGGGCGCACCCTTGCGGTCGCCCTGGAAACCGTGCTCCATGGCTTAACTTCATGCCTATGGGTCCGAAAAACATACGCCCTCCTGTCTAAATGGTAGGGATGCCCGTCTGGGATGGAAAAACCCTAATGAAATTCTGGCGGCGTTGAAAGGGAGAGATTCTTCGCTGCGGCTCAGAATGACAAGGACAAGGTTTCCATGGCTGGGAAGGGAGAGATTCTTCGCTGCGGCTCAGAATGACAAGGAAGCGGCGGCTCAGAATGACAAGGTTTATATGGCCTTGACACAAGGGCCAGCCGCTGATCTGCTGCAGGAAGCAGGACCCTTGCGCATCGGTGGTAAACTGGAAAGGTCTCATGCGTTTCTCCTTGGTGATGCGACAGACTCCAGGGAGGGTTTTTCTAGCTCTAGAGTGTCACATCTACATGAGAAAAGCACGAGACCTTGGTTGATGCAGGGAGAATTCCAGGGACTTTGTCCTCCTTTCTAAGTGCCACTGTAGCGTAGATTCTTCGCTGCGGCTCAGAATGACAAGGTTTACATGGCTTGGGGTGCCCGATGGAGATGACATCTTGTGGGTGTCAGGAAGAATTCACAAACCTTGGTCGAACTCTTTCACCTCTTGCTTGCTTTGCAAACATATGCTATACTCTTCTTAGGTCAAGACAAGGTAACCTTTTGTCAGAGCTTGCACGATCATCACACTCCGGTACATGAACCCAATACTCCTTCCCTACCAGCATCTCCTTCCCATAGTTAAAGGTCGGTCACAAATGTCTCATCCATCACAAAATCCTAGACATTTTCCTAGCGAATGCAATATCATTGAGAATTTGGGAGTCACATATGTCCCGTCCATCGCAAAATCCCAGGCATTTTCCTAGCGTGTGCCTTTTCCTCTCGGACCCTTACCACTGAAAATTGGGAGTCTCAAATGTCCCATGTCCTATCCATCACAAAGCCTCTAGCAATTTCCTCTCGGACGCCATACTCCTGAGAATGGGGAGTCACAAATGTCTCATGTCCCATCCATCACCAATTCTCAGGCAGGAGAACACTAATTCAGCAGGCTGCGAAAATACTTTTGAGAAACATTGGTCATTCCATGGTAGATGGTGGAATAGAGGAGAGATTTAAGGTACAATGGTGCTACAAATGTTTGAAAGGAAGAAACAGTGGCTATGGATAATTCATCTCTCTCATCGGAATCTTCAGCAGCCGTAGAGGCATTGACTGCCGCTGCGCCCGCGAAGCTTTACGCCTTCCTTTTGAGGCTGCGGCCCATTCAAGAGGGAACCTTGATGCCATTCAGTGGCGAACTGGTACATGCCGCGTGGCTCGACTGGCTACGTTCTGCCGCTCCTGATGTGACGACATGGTTGCACGATGGCAATAAACGTCGCTTGTTTACCTGTTCCAGCTTGCAGTTTCCGCTGTCCCAGGAAAAGAAGCTCGAGGTTGAACGCCGGAACATCCACTGGCCACTCTCGCCGGAAAAGATCTATACCATTCGTATCACCTTGCTACTCGGTGAGCTTTTCCCACTCTTCCATAAAGCCTTGACCGACTTTACCCAGTCCGGCAATAGCAGGGGAGTCAAACCGCCATTCATGCGCCTCGGTAGGCAATCGCTGCTGCTCGAAGAAGTTGTAATTGAGAACGGCAATGCCGCTGGATGGACAGGCTTCACCTCGTTCGCCGATATTGTAGAAGCCGTGCGCGTAAGAAAGTTGGCAAACACCGTGCCATTGAAATGCGAATTTGCCTCGTTGACCACCTTCAATCGGGGCAGTGCCAAAAACCGAGCCTATGGCAACTACAGCGCGCTTCTCCCATTGCCCAATTACGTCTTTCCCAACCTGGCGAAACGCTGGAACGAGCTAGCTCCGCCCGAACTGGTAAACCTGGTACAAAGAGAAGCTATCGAGCAATACATCCAGGACGAAGGCATCATCATCGCCGACTACAATCTCAAGCCTCATGTGGTCAAATTCTCGACCCACGCCCAGCAAGGTTTCGTCGGCACCTGCAAATACGTCCTGCGTGGCCCCGACGAACCTACGACCGAGGAGTCGCCCCTGACCGTACGCCAGCAGATGTTGTTGTTGGGGGAGCTGGCCTTCTACTGCGGCGTGGGTTATAAGACTGCGATGGGGATGGGGCAAGCGAGAATAACAAACTCCTGATAATTAGCAACATTTCTAGTATATAATTCGCCTTTCCTATGCTATAATGCATGTGCGCAAATACATCTACTGCAACTTCAAAAGGCTGGAGGAAAGAGATTCGTGGAGCAGCAATCACTCATCACGCTAGACACAGACCACATTCATAGCTATGTGTTTGAGACCAACAGACTCCAGGAGATTCGCGGAGCCAGCTCTATTCTCGATACGCTCAACCGAAGGACGATGTTCGAGATTGCCGAGCAGAAATATGGTGGACAGAAAGTGTTTGCCAATGGTGGCGCGGGGCTGTTCCTGCTTGAAGGAAATGCAGCTCGTGCGGAAGAATATGGGCAGCTCATCCAGAGTAAGTATCGCGAACAGACAAATGGGGGCGTGTCGATCACCTATGCCGTGCAGGAACTTCCTGTGGGAATGGACCCCTGGCACGATGATAGCAGGATAGAGCGGGAAATGCTCGATTACAAGCTGACGCAAAAGAAAAGCGCAGCTCCTGCCATTGTCTCGCTGCCCTCACACCCCTTCCTACGCCCGTGTAGTGCCTGTGGCACGCGCAACGCCGAAAATCGCGATTATTCCGAGGCCAATGATCTGGCAAGCCAGCGCAATCGCTATTGTGGTGTATGCTGGGGAAAGCGGCAGGAAGATGTTGCTATCAAAAGTAGCATTGAAACTATTGCCGATGAGTTCAGACTTACAGGAACTGTCGATTTCGAGCATAATGTAACCGCTGGCTATGCCTGGGCACGCATGATAGGCGGCCTGAACCGGGAAGAATACGCTATCCCTAAAGAGACTGAGCGACCGCCCGATTTCAATGAACTGCGCGGCATTACTGGCGGGAAGGACTATCTTGCCCTGGTCTACGCGGATGGCAACAGCATGGGACAGGTTTTTGCCGACTTGAAGACGCTGGAAGATGTGCGTGATACAGCAAAGAACATCGATACTGCCGTTTATACAGCCATGAGCAAGGCCGTGAGGCAACACTTACAAGTTGTTTCGGCTGAGGGAAAAACTCCTCCTCGCTTTCCGTTCGACATGCTGATGATGGGAGGAGATGACGCCATCATCGTAACACCTTCTCCTCAGGCACTGGATGTAGCTTGCACGTTGGCGAAGACATTCCACGAGGAGACGCAGAAATTTAGCGTGGATGGAAAGGGATTTACCCTCTCAATCGGAGTTATCTTTGCGCCAGTAAATTATCCTTTCGGGTTGCTCTATGCCCTCGCGCATGACGCGCTGAAACACGCGAAAAAAGAGGGGGAGAGCAGGAAGCACCTGGCTTCGGACTATGAAAAAACCTACATCAATTTCATGAGTGTTACCGGTAGCGGTAGCCTTAACTTCAAAAAGGTCTACAAATCGCTGTATAACAAGCATGTCCAGGATGGCGAGCGCGAAGTTGCCATGTATGCCACCCTGCGGCCCTACACGGTCGAGGAGTTGGAGTTGCTGCTGAAGGCGATTCGTCAGGGAAGAGGCAAAGGGTTGGGACGTACGAAGTTGCACCAGGTGCGTGATGCAGTGCTGAAAATGAACTTGACGACCTCGGTCTATGAAGGTATGGCGGTGCTGAGCAACTGGCAAGCCAAACAGCGCGACTACGTGTTGGAACACATCAATACTCTGGGGAAACGTTACCAGGAGCCCTATTATGATGAAGAGAAGCCGAGTACGCTGTTCCAACGTGTCACTTTCCCGTGGTTTGGGGATGGCCCGAAGACCTACCGCACGTCGCTGTTGGACTTTGTAGAGCTCTACAATTTCATAGGGCAGGGCGAGGAAGAGGAGGTGTGAGACAATGCAAAATGACCTTCTGAAGATCGAATACACGCTCACGTTCGCGACCCCCTTCCATTTTGGCACTGGCATTCGGCAGGGAATGATCGATCGGACGGTTATCCGTGATGATGGCGGCTATCTCTACATGCCGGGTTCGACGTTGAAGGGCGTGCTGCGCGAACGATGCGAGCAACTGGAACGGTTCTACGCGGGTACACAGGGAAAGGGAACGGTGCAGAACCCCCACGACGCGGAGGCAGCTCTACTGGGTCTGGGACGTGGCAACCCCACCATGATTACACGCATCTTCGGTTCGCAGAACCGACCGGGACGCCTCTTCTTCGACGATGCACGACAGAGCGAGACTGATCTTGTGCAGTACGAAAGCCAGTCTGGTAGTGATGGCAAGGGCAGGTATAAAGAATTGCAGGTGGAGGTGTCCACGCAGGTGCGTATGGACCGTCCCACGCGTACAGCGGTGCCAGGGGCATTATATACCAGTGAATACGGCACACACGACCTGGCCTTTCAGGGTGAAATCCTGGGCTGGCTCGAATGCACCGCCATCGATACCGGTAGTGAGTCAGTACAGCCTACCTATTCGCAGCTGCTCCTGTTGGCTGGTCTACATATGATTGATGCGGTTGGCGCGAATAAATCGTCGGGCAAGGGACGCTGCACCTGCAAGATCAAGGAACTTGCGGTCAATGGCATGTCGGTCGAGCGACCAAGCTGGGAAGCATGGTTCGAGCAGCTTGACGCGCTAGCGACGTATGGTAGAGAGGGCTAACGAAAAGATGCAACACTTTTCTCTCCAACTGGAAGCGAAGTCGCCACTGGCGATCCGCGCCGATCACGCGCCGGGTGGCGTTGGGAATACTCCCTATATCTCTGGAACCACGCTGCTCGGCAGTCTCGCCGCGTTGCATCGGCTGGCGCATCCAGGTGACACAAGCACCTTTGAAAAGCTGTTCCTGAGCGGACAGGTGTACTACCCTGACTTGTATCCAGCGTCATTTACGAACGATACATTCAATAGAGCACGCGACCTTCCCATCTACCCATTGCCGAAGACGGCGCAGAGCTGCAAACGCTCCCAGGGCTTCCTGCCACTGGCAGACGAAGAGGTTGATGAAGAGGGGCATGGGGTGCGTGATAGCCTCTTTGATTGGGCGGTCTTCACAGTAGGCAGTAAAGCAGAGCGTGCGATCGATGCGTCAACACTGCTCGCACCTTTCCATAAAGCAGGTCGAAGGAATTGTCCTACTTGCCACAAGCCGATGGATCACTTCTCTGGCTATTACCGGCGCATGAGTCATGGGCAGCTCGCGAAGGCGGAGGCGGAGACACGTCTGCAAACGCGCACGGGCATCAATCGTGCCACTGGCACGGTGCAGGAGAGCATTCTCTATAGCCGCCAGGTTTTCGAGGAACATACACGCTTCTGGGGAATGCTGCATGTCGAGGATGAGCATGCTCAATCATTGCAGCAGTTTATCAGCGAAATTGGCACGTCGGGGCTGGTACGCATCGGAACGGGGCGCAGCAGAGGCATGGGCAAGGCATCGCTCTCTCTCAGGAAGATGACGGTTGGTGAGCAGGATAGATTCGACCACTTCAAGCAGCGCGTCGAAGAGCTCGATACAAAGCTGCGCGATCGAGTCAAAGCCGCCTTTGGGCCGCTAGAAGTCAAGCCGTTGTATTTCGCCGTGACGCTGCACTCGCCAGTGATCGCCTATGATGACCTGCTGCGTTATCGAGGAGTCATTGACACACCGATGTTGGAGGAACTACCCTTCGCCGACACACTTACACTAGAGTACCAGAACGCCAGTACGCAGCAAGTGAGGGGCTGGAACGAGCTATGGGGCATGCCCAGAACGAGGGAGGTCGCCATCGAGACGGGCTCCGTCTTTCTGTTTTCCGCACAGGTTGCGTCGCACGAGGCGAAAAAGGCGTTTATGGAAGCACTGTTCAAACTTGAGGAAGCCGGTATTGGTCGAAGAAAAGCAGAGGGGTTCGGACGCATCTGCGTATCTGACCCATTCCACCTGGAGGAAACGTTGAAATGAACCGGAAAATGAAGATCATTCGTGAAGTCAATTATCAGGCGGAACTCTTCTACAGCGATGCTGTTGGACTGGGAGATCACGCAGCCGCAGCCTTGAAGAAAACGCATCGCTCCCAGATGACCAGCCTCGAAAATATCGCCGAAAGCACCTTGAAGGTAACAGATGTCTTCGACTATCTCAAAAAACAGATTTCCCGCTATGAATACTGGCGAAAGCCGCTGCGAGACCAGAAAGATGCGCATGAGGGCTTCGGCGAACGCCTCAAGACCTACCTTGAAACGAAACTGCCCGAAAGAATTGTCCCTATCTCTACTGCGATCGGCAACGGGAATGAAAGCGACGAAGATAAGCAAGAGCGCAGAGAGGTTTACCTGCTGCTGATGCGCCAATTCATCCGGCAGATGGTGGTGCAGTACGAGTACCGGGTCAACCAGGAGAATCAAGGGAAGGAGGCGTAGTTGCTATGCTTACACCGGCGCAACTGAAAAAAATCTGGCTTTTGAGCGATACAGTCCTGTATCCTGAAGCGGTGACCTTTATGCAGAAGCACGTGCAGGGGTCGCAGGCACTGCCGAACAGCCAGGTGACGGGCCTCTTCAACGCCGCCGCGTCGGTGCAATACCCGGCACTCTACCAGTTTGTCACGCACCAGCGCGATCGCAACTGGCCCTACGCAAAATTGCACCTCAAGAAGTTTTATACCTCTTTAGAGGAAACGCTGACGCGACTCCATAACACGCGGCTCAGAAATGAGTTTCACCTGCTTGAAGATGTGCCTGGGCGTAGTGTGAGTGAGACGCGGGAGCAGGTAAATGAATTGATGGCACTGTTGGCGTGCGAATTTATCCAGCATGTGCTGGCGGAGAATGGTGTCTTATTTCAGGCCGAAGAGGAGCAAAGGCGTCAGGGAACGCGTGGCGGCGAAGGAGGTAGTAGGCCGCAAGGGCAGCAGGGACGACCGGGACAGCAAGGACAACAGAGGCCACCAGGAGGGGCGGGAACCAGGCCGCAAGGGCAACCAGGACAGCCAGGACAGCCAGGACAGCCAGGACAACAGAGGCCACCAGGAGGGGCGGGAAATAGGCCGCAGGGACAACCGCAGCAAAATAATAGGAGGCAACCATGACCATAAGCGGACAGATTGATCGCCGGGGACTGACAAATCGCTACGAACTGCGCAATCGCTATATCTTCACGGGACAGTTAGAAATGAAGACGGCACTGCACATTGGGGGCGGCAAGATCACCTTGACCAGCAGTGATAGCCCGGTGGTACTCACGCCGGAGCAGCAGCCGTTCATCCCCGGCTCCAGCTTCAAAGGCGCGCTACGCAGCACTATCGAGAAAATTGTGCCGAATCTTCCCGCTTTCTCGTCGTGTGCGCTGAGGGAACTGAGCGAAAAAGAGCTAAAGGAGGCGCATGAGCGCGGAGAGAAGGTCTGCCCGACGGTGCGGCAGCACGAAATTGCGCAATTGAGACGTAATCCTCCAGTGGGAAAAACTACAGAGGATATTCTTGCCGAGGCTATTGGTGACCTGTGCGATACGTGCCTGCTGTTCGGCTCCCCTTTCACCGCCGCCCGGTTGAATGTCAGCGATCTCTACATGCCAGACGAGGAATGGAGCGGCATGATCCAGGTGCGTGACGGAGTAGCGATTGACCGCGATACCGAAAAAGCGCGTGACCGCCTCAAGTATGACTTCGAAGTAGTGCCTGCCAGCGCGAAATTCAAGCTGGATATTCTGCTGGAAAACGCGACGAAGCGCGATATACAGTTGCTCTGTGTGGGACTGAGCGAGTTCGTACATGGCTTCGGAGCGGTCGGAGGCAAACGTTCGCGAGGACTGGGTGTGGCGCAACTCAACGGTTTGCAGGTTTCCGCTTTGGAGTTGTTCGAAGAAGGTGTGAAGCAGCGCGAAGTCAGCGGGGAGCAACGGATGCAACGGATGCGCGACTACCTGCTCAAAAGAATCTTCTCAGATCAGGTGGATGGAGCGACATTTATGGCCGCATACATAGAGGACATTTTTGCGTAGGGAAGGAGCGACGCGATGTTAAGAAAATTGGTGAACGAGGCGTTTCTCACGCTGCGCATCACTACGACGGGGCCGCTGTTGATTAAGTCTGGCCACGCCAGCGTCAGCGGACCAGATATGACGCCCGTACTGACGTGGCGTAACAACAAGCAGGAGGCCTTCATACCGGGTAGTTCACTCAAAGGTGTCTTCCGCAGCCACTTGGAAAAGATCGCGTGCAGTCTGAAGCCGCGCGTCGTCTGCTATCCGTTCGAGGGCAACGAAGGCAAGCAGGCCGATCTTGAGCAGCGTCGCCGCGACTACCGCGACTCCTGCGGCGGAGTATTTAATCAGATAGCCAGGCGTGAAGAGAACCGCCGCTGGCTGGAAGAGCGCAGCGATCTGGTGTACGCGGCGTCCTGCCCGACCTGTCGGCTGTTTGGCTCGACCGGCTTTATTGGTCGCGTCGCTATCGGCGACGCCTATCTTGTCTCGAAAGAGATTAAGGAACTGCGCGACGGCATCGGCATTGACCGACTGACGGGCGGGGCGAGCCACGGCGCGAAGTTCGAGCTAGAGGTGGTCAGTGCGGACGTGATCTTCGAAACGGATATCCACCTGCGCAACTATGAGATCTGGCAGCTTGGTATGCTGTTCGCCGTGCTGCAAGATATGCAGGACGAGCTGATCCGCGTTGGCTCTGGTCGATCGCGTGGCCTGGGCAAGGTCAAGGCAGAAATCAGCGATAAGAGCGTGGGCGGGCGGCCAGGCGGATTTGTGGTGAGTGCCATGCGGGGGAGTGACGAAAAGCCTGAGCAATTGTGGGGCCTTGGTCGCTGGCTGGACGATGGTAGCTATGGCACATGGCGCGACGATTTCTTGACCTTGAACTCCCCAGTACAGGCCGAGCAGCGTGGCATTCGCCTGCTGCGTGCTTTCAATGGCACTGACCTTACGAATCTGCGCGATGCCGCCATTACCGATTTCGTGAACCGTATAAAGGCATGGTCGATAGAGGATCCGGAAAAGGTGCTGGCGCGACCGGTCGCTCGCACATAGCAGTTGGGGAGCGAGAATGATATGACGACCGCAGAGACACTCTATAGCGGCACAGTAACGGATATCGTTGCACTGGTCGAGGCGTGTGACTTCCCGTCCGATGCTTACGTGCTGATCGAACGGCAGCCGAAAACGCTCGTCGCAGATGACGGACGGCAGAACCTGCTGCGCTTCGCTTACCTGAAAGACGGTATCGGTGAAGCAGACCTCAATATTGCTGCCTACACATCGGGCCGCGTCTTTCACCGCGACTTCGAGTTGCGCTGGGAGCAGGACGCTGTGACAGTAGGCAAGACCCGCGTGGTCTATATTGGCCTGGATCGTACGTTACCGGAGAATTTGAAGCCCAAAGCAACGTTGCACCATGAAGGTAGAGGGCGAAATTACTACCTGTTCGGTGAGCTACTTAGTAAGGACAGGCTCACAGAGATGGGATTAGAAGCGGAAGAGGGCTTGTATGCTGAGACGCGTGTCCCGCGTCTGCTGCGCTACCCACGACTGGACCGTGAGCGACAGCCGCAACGCCTACAATTGGTCGCACGTGAATATAATCACCCAGAGCTAGGCCCCATGTATCGCTTTCTGGGTCTGATACCAGCGAAGGAGTAGCCATGAACCCGTATGACTTTGCACGTATCGACTGGAGTAGGCCGCCGCAACGCCGCAAACCGACGTGGCATCACAAGCTAGTCAAAGCAGGCACGCGGCTGTATTCAGGCTCGCTAGAGGTGGATATCTACGCCGAGACGCCTCTCTTCATCGCCAATTCTGGCGTCGCGCCAACTGATCCGACGCGGCCTGCCCAATCGATGCAGAACCAGCAGGGGGCGTTCATCATTCCCGGCAGTTCGCTCAAGGGTATCCTACGCCTGGTCGTTGAAACGCTCGGCAACACATGCTTGACGCTCTACGATGGCGAATACGAGGGGCATCGTGTGCATTATCAAGAGCGCGTGTTACGAAGCTTTCAACACTGTAGGGACGCGACGGATCTGTGTCTAGCCTGTCGCATCTTCGGGATGCTCAAAGGTGGCGATATCTTCCTCGGCAAGGTCAACATCGGGGATGCCGTCTCGTATCCGGACAAAGTGTATAAATACGACCCGCTCTATACCGCCGTACTTGTGGAACCGAAGCCGCGCCACGAAGACTTCTACCTGGATCAGCAGCGACAATATATCTCTGGGCGTAAGTTCTACTTTCATCACTCACCCGACCAGTTGCTGACCGAAAAGCAACTGAAATACTTCGGCAGAAATCAGACACCCGCGAATCGCTCTATCCAGCCACTTGATAGTGAGTCCCGTTTCCACTTCCGCGTCGATTTCACCAACCTTGAACCAGACGAGTTTGGCGCGCTGCTGCTGGCCCTGACACTAGAAGAGGAGATGCGGCACAAGATTGGCTATGGCAAGCCAATGGGACTTGGCTCCGTAGAGCTGCGCCCCCTCCGCCTGACACTCATAGATTACGCTACGCGCTACACGAGCTACGGGCAGCCCGGCCCAACGGGAGGTAAAGCCGTTTACGAGGGCAATACCATGTGGACCGAAGTGCTCTACGAGCATATCGACGCCTTTACTGAGCAGCACCTGTCGCGCATAGCGATGGATGACCTGAGCCGCATCTGGCACTGGCCGCCAGACCCCGCTGCCGACTACTACTATCCCAGCAAGCGCGACTGGTTCGACACGCCCGCCAGCCGGGGCAAACGCATAGCCGATACCTGGAACGTACCAGGATAACAAGCCGAGAAGCATACAAACTGATGACTTCTTTCGTTTCTCTTCCTACGCTGTAAGCGTAGCAGACAAAAAAGGCAGTTTCCCATGTACGGGATTCTTGCAAACCTGATAAGCTTCATGTGAGGTGTTCTTATGCTAGTGCTTACTTTTTTAGACTGGGTAGGTTGGGTATCATCAGCGCTTTTAGTGGTGGCTATAATACTTGGAGCAATTGCCTGGATTAGAGGAATAGTTCCCGCTTTATACAGACTGGGTAATGGTCTCGCTAAAAGGGAAATAGCCATCTTTGCCAAGGGAGATAATTTAACAAGCATGATGAGTTTGCTGGAAGACACTAAACTTTTCAATAAACGGAACATTATTACCATTGCTTCCGACAATGATTTAGGTAGAGGGGAAAAAGCTACGTTATTATTAGTTCATTGGGATGATTGGGAAAATAAAATTGAAGATATTTTGCTAGCTAAAAAAAATGCTACGGCTCTTATCGTATATGCGCCCAGACAAAATTCTATTCCGACAGCTAAATTTTTAGTGCTCGGTAAATATAGCAATGTAACGGTGACGAATTTCCGTGGGAGGCTTTTAAACGATATTGTTGTTAGCTTGATGACTACCGGTTATCAATAGCCTCCTGTGAAAGACTGAGGTTAGAGAGAAAAGCTGTGCTACACAGGCTGATATATAATGTAGCCTGCGAAGACTGAACGGCGGAAACCGTGGCCCAGACGATCTGCCTGTTGGAGGAGCGGTGCCTGCTGGAAAATGTCGTAGGGGAAGACGTAGGATGAATGGGGATCGGCGTGGACGATGGAGTAATAGGGCGGGTAGTAGTTGTGCGTTGGTAGCAAAGCGTTGTCGATGACGCCGCAGATGATTTTTTCCTGGCTCACGAAGGTGAGGCGGTTGCAAGTCCAGAAGTCAGAGTAGATGTGCGTGATACCCATTTGCTCGAGGTGGCTGATGAGCGCAGCTTGCTGCTGGTCGGCTTGTTGCGAGGAGGAGATGTCGCTGGCTATGCTGATCGTGCCCAGCAGAAAGAGCAGCGTGATGAGCAGAAGGATGCCACGACTGAGTAGGGTTAGTGAACGGGCATAGGTGAAACAGGCGAAAGGTGGTGGCGACGCGTGTTTTGCCAGGGATGTGCTAGCCAAGTTCCAGAGTGGCCAGATGAGGGCAGGAGTAACGATGAGCAAGGTGACGAGGTAGCGCGCATGGGAATGAGGTGCATCTTGTGGGCCAGAACTGACGGCATAACCAGCGACGGCTATAGCGGCACTGGCAAGCAAGGAGAGACGGGCCAGGTGCAGAACGATTTCCTGTCGCTGCTCAGGCGAACTGGCTTGCCGCGGGGTGCGTAACTGCCAGAGCTTCCTTATAGTGAGCGTGACTGCCAGCATCCAGAGCATGATATAGCCGCTACACCAGCCAGCGTGTAGTACTAGGCATTGTAAGGCGTGCGGACTAGAATCAGTCGCATAATTTACCGCTGGAACCTGGCAGAATGGGTCGCCAGTAGCCGTGGGCAGGCTTATATCGAGGGTGTTCTGTATCCCGTGTATGAGTCCTGGCAAGGTGTGGGCCGATTGCACGTTCGTGCCCCGAAAAAGTCCAATAATCATAGACCAGGAGTCCAGTCCGGGAGGGGGCTGAAGATTGTAGCTAATGAGGGGAAATATACCGATGAGCAGACCGAGCAGCAAGCAGAGTGGTGCCAGCGAACGCAGGTCACGCCAGCAAAGCACGAGCAGCAGACTGGCGGTCAATAGCACGGGCAATACAACCATGTCCGACCATATACCGAGCCCGACGACCAGTCCCCAGCCAGCATAGGCAGCATAACGCAGCCAGCGCCGACTGCGCGGGAGGTCCCGGCGATAGGTGAGAGCGAGCCAGGCTGACAGTAGAAACGCTAACGTTCCAAAGAGCAGGGTTTGCGTCGTGCCCCCAGTGGCATACAGTTCGCGCAGAAACATGGCACTGGAACCAAAAGCTAGCAGGAGCAGCACAAAAAGGGCCATCTTTTTGCTGTAGAGCAGGCTCACCAGCAGATACATGCCAACAAGGAAGAGGGCATCAAGCAGTATAATGCCCAGTCGCAAGGTAAAGAGTGAGGGGCCGAAGAGACGAAAGAATGCCGCGCCAAGATAGGCTTCAACCGCTCCCAAATAGTTGCGAGTATAAAATTCTACGGGGTGTTCTCCGTTGTAGGCGATGTGGCGAGCCATCAACCCGATTGTGGACTCATCACTGTTGGTAGTAGGCCAGCCCAACGCGGTCAATACCATGCGCAGACAGACGGCAAACGCTATGATGGATAGGGCGATCAGTCCATATGTGTTTCTGCCAAGGCGTTTCGCTACCTTGGCTAGTGAGCTTTGTTTTTGACCAGACGTGTACACAGTGCTTTCCTCTTTTTACTACGCTGCAAGCCCATGAATGCCCTGTAGGGCGCGATTTATCGCCGCCACCGCCGATTTATCGGCCCGTCCCGTTTGCCGAATTCTGTAGCTCTGAATTGAAAAAACTATACACTATCCCTGCTTTTGTGTCAAAAGCATACGGGGAGTGGGTTGGCACACGTGGAACCAAAATTGACGTGTTTTTCCTTGACTCTCATCTAACCTGAGGGTGTATGCTCTTACTGAAGGAAAAAGAATGAGTGAACATCCTCTGCTCAAGATTGGCGAATTTGCCAGGATTGGTCAATCGCGCCCTACAGACTATTCATGCTTTTGAGCCAGGCGATGTGCTGTGGGAGAGCGATCTCTGGCTGGGCAATTTCGGGGTGCCATTTCTTCTCCCATTCTACCGAAACATAACCGCTATAGCCATGCTGCTCTAGTAATTTCAATTGCTCACGGACGGGGACTTCCCCTGCGCCCAGGAGCACAAGCTGCCAGTCCGAGCCATCCGGTGTTACTCGAAGCGCATCTTTGACATGCACATGGGCAATGCGTTTCCCAAGGACCTCGATCACCTCCTGGGCAGTCTCGCCAACACGGTAGGGATGATGACTGTCCCAGAGGGCCGCAACGTACGCGGAGTCCACGGCTCGTAACACTTCTGCCACACGACGAGCAGAAGAGAATGCGTCATGCGTCTCTAGGGCAATAGTGACGAAGGCCTGCTCGGCCTCAGGCGCAACTTGACACAATGACGCTGCTACCCACTCGTTCACCTCATCATCGGTGGGTGCTGGAACACGCTCCGGCTGTCCTGGTCCACCGAAGACACGTAGGAGAGGGACCTGCATATCGTGAGCCAGCCGTATCCAGTGGCGCAGCTCCGCCATTTGCCGTGTACGTTCGGCTGGCTCGGCATGATTGAAGCGGCACGAGGTATCGAAAGCACAGACCTCAAGCCCGTGATCTCGGCAGGTGGCCGTTGCCTTAATCACCTTCAGACGGTCAGCCACCGGATCGATGACCTCACCGTCGAGTAGGCGCAGTTCAACACCATCGTAACCCATGCGCGTAGCCGCCTCCGCAATGTGTTCGACGGACCACACCGGGCAAGCTAGGGTACTAAAGGCATATTTCATAGCATTTCTCCTTATCATCCTCTTTTCAGACCAATCCCATAAGTCCCTCTAAAAGTGGTCTTGCTAGCGTTGCTTAGTACAGAATCGTCAATGACATTATAGAATAAATGGTAGCATCACATTATTTGCAAGGCTTCTCAAAAGTTACACGAGGCAGGCGGAAAGCGGGAGTGCAGAGGGCGGCAGCCCTTTGCCGGAGCGCGAGGTGCCCTCGCTTCCCTCCCCCTTCTCTGCCGCCGAAGGCGGCAAAAAAGACTTTTGAGAAACCCTGAAAATTATTTGACTGATGACTTGACAGGCGAAACTTTTGTTCTTATGCTCTATTGAGAACACCTAAAGATGGAGGAATGGTTATGGGTGCTGATTTTGCTCACCTGCACGTGCATACTGAATATTCATTGCTGGACGGGTTTAGCCGCACGAAAAAGCTGGTCCAGCAGGCGAAGACATTGGGAATGCAACACCTCGCTATCACCGATCACGGCACGATGTATGGCGCGATTGAATTTTATAAGGCGTGCAAGGCGGGTGGCATTAATCCTATCATCGGGATCGAGGCGTATTTAACCGAGGATATGCACGACCACTCCAAACGCTTTAGCGACGACTACCACCACTTGCTCCTGCTGGCGAAAAATAATACTGGCTACTACAACTTGATGAAGTTGACGACCATCGCCAATACCGAGGGCTATCACCTGCGACCACGTATCGATAAAGCCGTTTTGCAGAAACATGCCGAGGGATTAATTGTCACCTCCTCCTGCCTCTCCGGCGAAATCCCCAAGCTACTGCTCAAGGAAAAGGTGGATGAGGCGTATAAGATGGCGCGCTGGTACCTTGATGTCTTTGGGCCGGAGAATTTCTACCTCGAAATTCAAGAGCACCACGGCATCTTTGACGATGGCAAACCTTCACCACAAGGGCAGCTCAACCAGATGCTTTTCCAGATGAACCACGATCTGCACATCCCACTGGTCATTACCAACGACCTGCACTATGTCGATGCCCACGACGCCAGCTCGCATGACGTGCTGCTCTGCGTGCAGACGGGCAAGCAGCTTGATTCGCCCAAGCGTATGAAGTTCGATAGCCACGAATACTACCTCAAAAGTCCTGAGGAGATGGCGCGGCTCTTCCCCGATTTGCGCGAGGCGTTGACCAATAGCGTGCGCATCGCCGAGCAGTGCAGCGTTGACCCACTGGCCTACAAGGCCAAGCTCCCCGACTTTGCCGTGCCTCCGCAATATGGCTCACAGGGAGAATACCTGTACGCGCTCTGTCTGGAGGGCATTAAAGAACGCTTCGGCGGGTTGAGCGAAGGCATTCAGAAGCAGCTTGACTACGAATTCAACATGATCGCGGAAAAGGGATTTCTGCCCTATTTCTTGATCGAGTGGGATTTCGTGAACTATGCCCGTACCCACGGCATTCGCTGTTCTGCGCGCGGCTCTGCCGCCGGTAGCCTATTGGCCTATTCGCTGGGCATCACCAATGTTGACCCCTTGCGCTACCAACTGCCCTTTGAACGCTTCTTCAACCCCGAACGTGCAGACATGCCGGATATTGACATGGACTTCCCGGATGATCGGCGTGAAGAGGTGATCGAGTATGTCACGCGCAAGTATGGCGTGGACTGCGTCGCGCAGATGGTCACGTTCAACACGATGGCCGCCAAGGCGTCAGTTAAGGATGTAGCGCGTGTCCTGGGTGTGCAGGATGTCGGCGACCGCATTACGCGCCTCATTCCCGTCGGCCCCAGAATCACACTCCAGGGATCGCTGGATTCGGTCAAAGAACTGGGCGATCTCTATAAAGAGAATAAGGCCGCGCAAGAGATCATCGACCAGGCCTTAAAATTGGAAGGCTCGGTGCGCTCAAGCGGTATCCACGCGGCAGGCGTGATCGTGGCTAACGAGGCACTCGAACACTTTGTGCCGCTCCAATTGCGCGACACGAAAGACCCCAGTAAGGGGCGCATCACCCAGTATGAGCAGAAGCACTTGGAAGAACTGGGCCTGATCAAGTTTGACTTCCTGGGCCTCTCCAACCTGACCATCCTGGATAACGCCGTCAAGTTCATCAAAGCCTCGCGCAACGAGGATATCATCCTGGAGAAGATTCCGCTCGACCCGGTCGAGGGCGATGACGCGCAGAACGCCAAACGCCTGAAAGCCTTTGAGCTGTTGGCGAGTGGTGAGACGACGGGGGTCTTCCAGCTTGAGGGCGCGAAGATGCGTGAATATATCAAGCAGCTTAAACCGACGCGTGTCGAGGACGTGATGGCGATGATCGCACTCTACCGTCCCGGCCCGATGGATAGTATTCCTGAATTCATCGACGCCAAGCATGGGCGCAAGAAGGTGACGTATCTCGATCCGCGCCTGGAAGAATGGCTCAATGAGTCCTACGGCGTAATCGTGTATCAGGACCAGGTGCTCTTTATCGCAGTTGGGCTGGCTGGCTTCTCCTGGGGTAAGGCTAATAAGTTCCGTAAGGTGCTCAGTAAAAAGATCGTCTCGGAAGTTGAAGGCTACCGCGGAGATTTCGTGCAGGGCTGTGTAAAAAATGGCGTCAAGAAGGAGTATGCCGAAGAACTCTTTACGCTGATCGAACCGTTCGGCGGCTACGGTTTTAACAAGGCACACGCCGCCAGTTATGCCGTGGTCGCATTCTACACGGCCTATCTCAAGGGCAACTATACGGCGGAGTTTATGGCGGCCACGATGACGACCGAAGCCGCCGATGCCAAGAAGATTGCCAACGCCATCGCCGAGTGCAAACGGATGGGCGTTGAGGTGCTGGGGCCAGACGTGAATACCAGTGGGCGTGGCTTTAGCGTCGAAGAGGGCGGCGTGCGCTTTGGGCTGCTGGCAATCAAGGGCATTGGTGAAGGGCCTATTGGCGAGATTGTGCGTGGGCGTGCCGAAGGTGGCCCTTTCAAGTCGCTGGCAGACTTCTGCACGCGTGTTGACCCTAAATTCGTGGGCAAAGGTGCCATAGAGACGCTGATCAAAGCCGGAGGCATGGACTCGCTCGGCAAGCGACACCATTTGCTGGCCTCCATCGAGGCGGCGATGAAATGGGGCAAGACCCAGCGCACCTCACAAGAGCACGGCCTGATGAGCCTCTTTGGCGAGCTGGAAGAGACGGAAAGCGCCTTTGAGTTCGCCCTCAAGACCGATGCGGAGGAGATTCCGCGCAATCAGTTGTTGCAGTTTGAGAAAGAGTTGATCGGCGTCTACATCTCCAAGCACCCCTTGTCCTATCTCAGCGATGTCTTCAAGGAAAAGATAACCCACACGACTGTGGAGATTACCGAAGAGCTCGACAAGCAAAAAGTAGTGATCGGCGGTACGATCAAAGAGGCACGGCGCATTACCACCAAGAAAGGTGATACGATGTGCGTGGTGCTGCTGGAGGATATGTTTGGCACCATTAACGTGACGGTCTTCCCCAAGACCTATGAAGAGACCGCCGCGCTATGGGTCGAGGATAGTGTGGTGTTTGTGCGCGGAGAGGTCCAGGTACGACGTGACGAGCCAGGCATTCTCTGTAACGGGGTTGAGCAGTTGAAGGCGGTTGCAGAGGAAATGGACCGCAAGCAGTACCAGGTGTGGATTACCGTGCAACTGACTGGTTCCGACGATAGGGCAGTCTCCGACGACAAAATTCGCGTGCAGGATGTGTACAACTGCCTACGCGACAAAGCGGGGCGCGACCACTACGAAATCCTGGTGGCGAACGGCGAATGGCAAGTACTACTCACACCCGGCGACAACACCATGTACTATTCGAAAGAGGTACACGAACGCCTGGAAACGATCCTAGGCAAAGGGGCAGTCGAGGCAAAGCTGGTAGAACGCTAGGCTAAGTAAAACCTGTATTGCTTTTGAAACGTAAGATATAGTGAGTAGGGGCCGGGTTTACGCGCCCCCCCCCCCATTATAGGCCCGGGCCCCAGTAGGGTTAGCGCCGCGAAA
>JBBQXY010000119.1:0-18740 GCA_038209195.1 Ktedonobacterales bacterium
AAAAATCTGGCATGCGCTGGACTCCTGATGGCTTGGATGCGGTCCTCGCTTTGCGCACTTCCGTTCTCAACCAGTCCTACAACTCATTCTGGAAACTCGAATATGCTGCTTGATTGCCTACAACTTTTTCATACACCCAACGTGCTTTACGGGCAGTGAGTGTGAAGTCTTTGTGAAGAAGGCAAACTGTTGGTATGCAGCTTAGCTAACCTCAATGAGGGGCAGTTCAACTTCTACGGTGGTGCCTGGTTTCCCCTTGGCATTTTCCGCGTTGCTGCTGCCTGGATGGAAAGTGATATGTCCACCTATGCGTTCTACCCGCTCGAACATACCGCTCAACCCATAGTGCCCTATCGGACTCGCGCCAACAACGGAGCTACCATCTTCATGCCACTGCAGCAACTCTCGCGTCAACCCGATGCCGTCATCCTCTATGCGCATACAGATATGGTCATCCTGGCGACTGATATGCAGCACTACAGCAGTAGCCTGCGCATGCTTTTCGATATTGGTTAATGCTTCTTGTCCGACCTTCCAGAGCGTCTCTTCTACCTGTTCTGGAAGCTCTTCACTCTCAACACTGCCAACATTTCCAGCATGGAGATCACACGTCACGCGTAAGCCAGCACGCTGGGCCATCTCTTGCGCATAGCGGCTGATAGCGCGGTAGACCGATTCGTGTTCCAGAGCTGGTGAACGCAAATCGGCTATCGAGGCCCGCAACTCCTTCATTGTCTCGCGCACAATCTCTTTCGTTGTTTCCAGTTCATGGTCGCATCGCTCCGGATCGATAGTACGCAAACGTTGTGCCACCTCTAATTTGACTGAAATCAGCACAAGTGCGTGCCCCAGCGTATCATGCACATCTCGTGCCAGACGCGTCCGTTCGCGCAATACCGCCAATTCCTGCTCCTGCATAACCGACGTTGCCAGCTTGTGATGCGCTTCTTCTAACTCCCTATTGCTCTGCGTCAGCTTTGCCAGCAACTCGTTACGAGCATATCTATCGCCGATAAGGCGTTGCGACAACATAGCCACGGCAGTCATCGCAAAAATACTGATACCTTGCCCAACTACCGAAATAACCTGTCCAGAAGTTATCGGCAAAAGGAAAAGCCCTTGAAACGCAAAGAGCGTTACGGCAATACTAGCAACGGCAAGCAGGAGACGGCGCGAACCAAACAAGGAAAAACTCATGCCAAAAACAATATAGAGTAGCCAGCAAAAGGTGTTATCAATCAGTGAAAGCAACACGACCACCAAATACAAACTGAGCCAGATGCTTAAAGAGAAGCGCAAGGGCACGGGCCATTGCTCATTGGCAGAAAAAATACGGAGCGAATAGATGCCAATGATAAGTGCCGTGAGCCCAATAATAGCAATGCCGCGCCAATCACGGAAATACATTGGCTCGCCATTCAACACGGCATACACAAATGAACTCGCGTAAACAATGGCTATGAACAACCAGACAATGTTCATCTGGCGAAACCGACGCTGAAATTGCTTATCGGATGTCAGCTCAACATCACCGAGCATCTCTACCTCCTGCTAATGCTTGCTCTATCTCTTTGCCCCACCACTACAGCATACCCTTGCCCACTGTCGAGTGTAAAGTGCTCAACGACCTATTTTTCCGTTATGACGAAAGTCATAGATGTCCCCAAGTCTACCAAAATCTCTCTCATATCTTGAAATCTCGTGCCAGGATATGTCAATGGTACCGTTAACTATCACGTTGCAAGAAATGTATGCTATACTAGCCCCGTATAGGTCAGAGGCGTAGGTTATGAAGGTAGAACGGTACTCCCAGGGCAGTAGTTAGCTCCCTATTCCTGGCAATCTCGCACTTATTTTGGCTATCGCCAGGGGAAAAATAAAATCGATGAAACAACAGTCGATTACGCTGATAAAGATACAATGGAGATTCGAACATAATGGATTACACAGCAGGGCCGAGCAGGCAACCAGTCAGTGAAGCTTCGCCAACCGCCAACCATAATGCAACTCCCTCCGCCAGCCCGGCTAGAACATGGACGCATACCACCTCAAGAGGGAACATGAATATGAATATCAGCACAGGTGGACCACATATTCTTCTGTTTGAGCGCGATCAGCAGCTTGTCGCCTTACTGAACAGTGAACTGCAACTCGCAGGCTACGAAATTCATACTGCTCGCACAGCAGTAGAAGTATTTGATGCCATCGCACGCTATCCTGTACGGCTCGTTCTGGTCAATCTGGCACAAGTGGCCGCCGCGCGACGTGAATTTTGGGTCGCCCTGGATACGCAACGGCGCGGACGTGGCGTGCAAGTACTCAGCTTTCATTGCACGAATATCGCTAGCTATGGCCCTACCTCGCAGGAGCAAGACGAGCGCTCTCAAGCTATACCGGCTGACATGGAAGTCGATGGAATGCTGGGCCTAATGAACATGGTCAATGCCATCCGCACCCGTATCGTCGTCTCCAATACCGCTGCTATGCCACGGCTTAATGCAACCGCCAATACACAAACGGCATTCGGTACACAAGCTACTATACCTATTCCCGCGATACCGCATACCCCCAACAATTCATCTCCTGTTGCTTCCAGCAACACTGGCACACCTCCCACACCTCCCACACTTCCACCCCCTCCTATTCAACCAACGGTTTCTTCTCCGGTAGACGCTGCCAGAACGCCTACCCCACATCACACGGATAAGATTCGAGCGGTCATCTATCCCAATCAACACGCCTGGAGTACCACGCGTGATAACAATAGTCGGGGTAGTCAATATCCCTCCACACGAGAGCAGCCATCCCAGGACGGAGCATTGCCATCGAATGTAGCCGAAACTACCCGCAATCATGTACCACCGACGACACCAAGCCCTGGCAACGCTGCACTTGACCCGTATCGCACGAGTCAAGAACGAGATACACAACCCGCGCATGAAGGTGGCCTTCCAAAGGAGTCTGGTCTCGCACAACTATCTCGCATGCTGCGAGAAAATCATACTCCTACAGGAGAAAATATCTCCCAGGAAATTCCTGTCACTCCTCCCTATCTTTCTCACGAAGAAAACAGCATGCAGCAGGCTGTGTACCCCCATAACGCGCCAACCATCAATACCATCGCTATGCGCGCATCACCCATTCAAGATATGCCCATTGATCGAGTGAATGTTGGACAAAGCGATACCACCCCTCGGCGTTCCGATGAACTTACCTCTACGAAGAATACCTATGCTACAAATACTCAGCATACTGCACCTATCCCTACACTTATGTCAATTGCGGCGGCTGTTCAGCCAACCCCTTTACCACCTGTCTTACCACCAACTTCTCAGTCAGCACCGCCACCAACCACGGCGACTGCATCCGCTCCACTACCGTCAACACACGAAGATACCATCCCTTCCAAGCCAGTCGAAGCTGTAAATGTTCCTTTCTACATCGAACCCCAACTACCAGTCGCGGATACAACAGAAGAGCTCACGACAAGTGAAGGCGAAAATGATAGCTTAGTGAGTAGTGAAAGCACGGAAAATACATTAGCTGAACAGATACAAGCAGTGGTAAAGACACATTCTACGGTAGCTGAGCCAACACAAAAGACGCCCGATAGTGCTCTCTTGTTCGACATTGTGCAAAGCTTACCGCCGATGCCAACTCCACCACCACAATCGTCGCAACCACCACAGGTACACCAGGGACGGGCCACCCGCTCTCTCGGTAGCGTCCTACTCGAAGGTCACCTCGTCCCACAAAATCGTTTGGAAGTTGCTCTGAATATGCAACGCATGTTACGGAGCGTAGATATGAATTATCAACTTGGGGAAATTCTCTTGATGTTTAAATTACTCACTCCTGACCAGTTGCTGGCAGCTAGTCTGGTAAGCTATGGGTTAATTACACCCGCGCAAATCAGTGCGCTCGGTCGTATCCGCCAAGAGTTACACTCTATCGGATTGGAATATGACCTGGAGAATCTTCTCATCCTCTTCCGCATCCTTACCTCCGAACAATTACGCGAGGTACGTGCCAGTTGGGTAGGGTGATTATTACACTGTTTCACTGTATTTGATAGGCCACCTCCGGTGGCCTATCAAATACAGTGAAACAAAGCAGCACTACTCCCAAATTTAATTAGGTGAGGGTAATTATAATGAGCGTATGGCTATACTCATTGCATTACCCACGCTCATAGTTCACTTGGATACAGCGACAGCAACACGCTATTTCGTCATCGCCTCACTGGTAGTGACGGCAGTAATGCTCTGCGCATCGCTTGTTTTACTACGTACAGTGGGCCGAAAAGACTACCAGCAAGAAGACCTCGAGCAATTCAAATACCGTACACCTCAACTACCACCAGAGCCAGACATTTACCCAGAACAAGAGCAAGAACAGCTACTAGAAAAGGCTAATTAAAGAGGTTCTTCAAAGCTTCCAACGTATCGTGCTGCTCTTGTTCGTCTTCATTAAACCAAATCTCGAGAAGCTGCATCAAAGAAGGGGGAGGTTGCACGGCACGCCAACTGTCAGTATTACCCAAACTATCCTCTGCATCAATATTTTGAGCATCATCTATAATAGGATTTTCGTTATTCATGCCCTTCCCCCGATCTGGTTTAGTATGAAAACCCCATGATGCACCATTTTACTAATATCGATCCCGGCAATAGCGACGTTCACGACGTTCACGACGTTCACGACGTTCACGACGATAATAGCGACCGCGACGACCCCACGCACCAAAGGTTAAAGCATGCCAGATGATAACAAAGAGAATTGCCCCAATTAACGTCCTGATGATAGATACCCCATAAATCACCGGATCACCAGAGATAGAGAGTGGAATGATATTGGTGAATACCCAAATGCCAATGAGCGAGGCGATAATTGCCCCAATAAAACCCATTGGGAGTCGCCACCCAACAATAAATTCCGCGATGATCCCGACAATAGCTGCCACCACCAGATAGGCGATCTCACTGGTAGTAATAGTGATAGACTGGGCATTGGCAATATACGCTAGCATAAAACACTCCTTTACCTACAATCCGCATTCTATTTAGCTCAAGAATAAATCTATTCTAACATATGGTTGCAATACTGTTCTTACACGAGCTAATCCTCTTCGGGGACACACTCTATCTGAGCACCCAACATCCTCAATTTGGCATCCAGATGCTCGTAACCGCGCTCGATATGCTCGATACCAAACACTTCGGATGTGCCGTGAGCGCACAATGCCGCAAGGATATAGGAGCAGCCAGCACGAATATCGGGAATATCTAGACGTGTCCCTCTGAGCGGAGTAGGACCATGCACCACACAGCTATGGATATATTGTTTTTCGCGGAAACGACACTGCACCTCGCCCAGACACTTCGTATAGAGGCCAATATGCGCCCCCATCTCTTGCAGCGTAGAGGTATAGCCAAAGCGATCTTCGTAAATTGTCTCGTGAATAACCGACATACCATCGGCCTGCGTTAAAAGCACGGTAAAGGGTTGTTGCCAATCAGTCATAAAGCCCGGATGCACATCCGTCTCCAGCGCAATCGCCGGTGGCAGTAGGAGGTCATCGCCCAGAAAACGAATGCCTTCATCATCTATCTCGAAACGTAAGCGCATCTTAGACAATGTATTTAGGAAGGTCAGCAAGGTGTCTTGCTGAGCCCCACGCAAGTAGATAGTACCCTTGGTCAGATAGGCGGCAATCGCCAATGAAACCGCCTCGTTGCGATCACCAAGCAAGGTATGGCTGGCCGCGTGCAAACGCTCCACCCCTTCAATCACGAGTCGTCGGTCCACCTTCATTTCAATGATCGCGCCCATTTTTTGCAAGAACTTGATCAGGTCGATGATCTCCGGTTCCAGGGCAGCATTCTCTATAATTGTCACCCCTTTAGCCAGGGATGCCGTAATCAGAAAATTTTCAGTGGCCATGACACTGGGAAAGGGCAGACGAATCGTTGCGCCATGCAACGGCTTGGATGCGCGGAAATTATAGCGCCCGTTGCGCTCAATAACTTCCGCCCCCATCTGTTGCAAACCTTGAATATGAAAATCAAGGGGCCGCAGTCCAATACGATCACCGCCAGGCATTGGAATATCCGCCTCGCCGCAACGCTGGAGTAGAGGGCCAACCGTGATAATAGCCATACGATTCAAACCGCCAACCTTGGACGATACCACCGAATTATGAATCTTGGGGGTAACAATCGATAGCGTATGATCATCGAGGTGAAATTCAGAACCCATGTCGCGGCAGAGAGCCAGGGTCAGATCGAGATCGCCAAGTAACGGCACATTACGCAATACGCAAGGTTCGCTGGTTAAAAGCGAGGCTACAATCAATTTGCTGACAGCATTTTTCGCTCCGCTGATAGAAACTTCCCCATAGAGCGGAGTACCACCTTTGATCAGATAATATGACACAGTATTTTTCCATGTTCTTCTAGCGGCTTCTCCCTGACACCAACATGTCTTTCAGGAGTTGCCGGGTGCTTCCCACAACCAGCGCAGTGCATTCAAACGCGATGGCGGCGGCATAACATTACGTTGCGGCGGTCGAGCCTTCCTCTGTGAGCGCGTATGGGAACGTGTGCTAGTAGTGTGAGAATTTCCCTTCTCTTCTTCGCTGGCGTCGAAGAGGTCAAGAAACCGATTGACGCTCTGCGCCACGCCCTCTACCATCAGAAAACCCGATGGCTTTACCGCGTCGCCCACCATATACAGGCCCTGAACAGCGGTCTCAGCAGCAACATCCTCACCCTGCGCGATACGATTCACTGGCCATTCACCACGGTACGCACTGATCGTCAAAATGCGGCAATGCTGCTCAAAGGTCTCGCCAAACAGCGTACGCAAATCGGCCAGTGCCAGCGCCTTCTCCTCCTCCAGATTGGCACTCTGCATGACCTGGAAGCTGATAACCAGGTGTTTTCCAGCGGGAGCCAAGTGCGGATCGCAGTTAGTAGGCTGTACGATACCAGCAATGCGCTCCGTATCTAGGCAATACATAATCCCTTTATGTGGAATCAACGAAACATCGCTGAGCATATGTACCTTGAGACCGATGGCTTCTTGCAGCGTATCTCGTTCATCGCCCTCATCAACATCGTGTTGGGATGCCACTGCACGCTGTTGCTTGAGCACTTGAGCCTGCGTTACCTGGCGATTATGCAACAAAGCATCGGTGGCCCGCGGCCCAATATCGCTAACGACCAAGGGCGCGTAGTGTACCACCTCCTCGCCACTCGCTTTATCTCGCACACGCACACCGCTCACATGCCCATCTTCCGCCAGAATCTGTAGCACGTCCTGCCGCAAACAAAGTTCTGCCCCCTGTGCGCGCAGTCGCTGCTCTAGCTCGCCTATTAAGGCGGCACACCCTCCGCGTACGATACCGGGAGCACCGAAACGAAACATATTTTTGGTCGTATGTATCACTTCTAAAGTCGAAACCTGATGCAGTTCAAGGCTGAGCGCAAAACGCGAGATACGCTCAAAGAACGCAACTAACTCTCGATTGCGCTTGACATCGATATGCCGAGCCAGCCAGACATCAAACGGTAGCTCGCGTTCTGCTAGCGGTAATGTGTGGAAAAACATCAAGTATCCTACACGCGTAAACCAGAAAAATTGACGCAGCCCCAGAAACTTGAAGACGCCCAGCAAGCCGCGTGAGCGCACCTGCTTGCCGTGAACGTGAAAAGAGCCAAAAACATCGGCATCAAAAAAATGATGGGGAATATGCAGATGGCGCAGCATCCTTGCCAAGACGCCGCTACTGCCAAAGGGAACCATATGCACTGCCCCAGTACTTACCTGCACTCCTTGAAATGTCTTGGCGGTGAAACGACCACCACTATGCGGCAGCCGCTCCAACACCACGACACGCTTCTTACGCTGCACCAACTGTGCCGCACTGAGTAATCCGCCTAAGCCCGCACCAATAATAATCGCGTCATATCTCGAATCTTGCATGAACCTATCCCCAGACGTATCCCCGGATGTATCGTTTGTCATTCTGAGGCCGCACTTCCCTTTGTCATTCTGAGTCCGCAACCGAAGAATCTATTCCTTCCCCCATTAAACTGCGTAGCTGCTTATTGCATTGTTCCAGTGCCTGTAGGAGCGCATCGTATTTCTGCATAATCATATTGACATCAACAGCCTTATCGGCAAAAGACCGCGCATTATCGATATCACGCGGATTTCTGATTACGTCTTGTAACATCGTCTGTAACTGTTCCCAATGGACTGCCTCACGGCTCTGGTTGCCATCAAGCACTATCATATCCACCTGCTCCGAAACCTGACGCATTCCATCCCGTAACTGGAGAGCCGTTTCACTAACCTCCGTCTGATGCTCCTGCGCTGCTTCATCAGCAGCGTGAAGTTGTCCTTGCAATACTGTGACCTGGCTATTGAGGGCCGAGGCCGCGCTGATCAGCGCAGCAATGTTCGGTAAAGGATGGGCTAGATGACTAAAACGTTGCATGGTTACTCCTGTTGTAACATCGGTAGATACGGCAGGCGGTGGTGGTGGTGGCACTTCTATTGCCGACGCCTCTGATTGCACTGGAATAGCAGATTGTTGGGATGTATCGTGGTTGTCCGCTACAGCAGAAGTATCGGGTTCTAGCACATGCTCCGGCACATAGACAGTGGACGCGGGTTGTCTATATGCTTGTGGCATACCCTGTATACCATTCTCACCGTTCTGATCCCACTTCCATGTAGAAGTACGAGCTTCGTCCGGCTCCTCCTGCTGTTCGCCTTGATCGCCGAAAGCACCATTTTCAACATTTGGTACGGGGCTAATGCCAATCATTGTCGCCTCCGTAGAAACGCTCATGGGGGCATAATACACCAGCTCATATTCGCCAACGGTGACATGATCGCCATCCTTGAGTAAGTGTGGCTGTTGTTTATCAATCTGCTGCCCATTCACACTCGTGCCATTCGAACTACCATTATCAATCAACTGGTAGGTTCCGTTCTCATGGCGCAAGGTAGCATGGTAACGCGAAATGACCTTATCTTCATCCAGCAGGACAATGTCATTTTCCGGCGCACGCCCAATCGTAGTCACGACCTTATCCAGTCCGTAAGAGGTCCCGTTCTGAATTTCTTTCTCTCTATAGGAACTGAGCACAAATTGACCAGGGTTTTCGACAATCCTGCTTTGAGGCGAAACCATCACCGTGGCTCCTTCGTAACCACTCTCTTGCTGCCCGCTAGCATAAGAGGTCGCAGTTGGCAGCGCACTACCCAGCATCGTGGCTTCTTCTGCCCACTCTGCCTCCACTGTAGGAGGCGCATCGAGGGCCACTAGCGGTTTGCCACAGCTCAAGCAAAAATTATCACCTGGCCTTGTCTCGGCCCCGCAATAAGAACATGTACTCATAGTGCTCAACACTCCATTGCGCCGTCTAGACGCACAATCGCTATAGGGGGATCGCTTTCTTGTGCAGCTTTGTCATTCTGAGCGAAGCGAAGAATCTTCATATAGTAGGAGGTTCCCATGGGCGATTCCACGGGAACCTCCTACTACATAACACTCGTATGTAGTTATTGCTGCCTATCATCACCGATCAGGCTACGCAACAGACTGTTGCATTCCGCCAATGTGTTGAGAACACTCTGATGCAATTGGAAGACTTTGTTTAACTCGCGCGCTTTACGAGCCAGTTTGGTTACATACTCAATGTCACGCGGATTATTCATCACATCTTCCATCAACTGCAGCAGTTCGGCCCAGGCAAGTGCTTCACGATTACGTGCCACGTCGGCAATAGTATCATCCATGCGCTCGGAAACGCGGCGCACCCCAGCACGCAACTGGTTCGTGGTCTGTGCCACTTCCGTCTCGTGATTGCGTACGGCTACCTGCGTCGCGTTCAATTGCTCTTGCAACGACATAACCTGACCGTCCAGAGTTGTGAGGGCCGCGAGCAAGGGAGAGATATCCGGTACGCCCGGCTGCGGTATACTGGTGAGTCGGTTGAAGGTAACGTTGGCGTCCGACTGCGCAGAAGGCGTATACGTCGCAGATTGCATCATTGGCTGCTGTGGAGCAGACGTCTTTGCCACAGGAGAAGGAGCGGGTTGGGCGACTGACGGTATTGATGGTGTCGACGCGGCGGCACTGACCGAAGAGTTATTTTGCATTGTCATTGGAGCAGGAACCTGCACTTCCTCTGGCTGTGATGTCACTGGTGATGGTTCAACAGGAGTGGCCGGAGCTGGGGCGGGGAGCGCGGATTGACCATTACTATCCGGTATACCGTTGTTTTCATCCATTGAACGGGTACTAAACTCGTCATTCGAAAGCGAAGTGACAAGATCATCTTCACGAGTACGATAGGTCAACTCTTGTCCCAGATTGGGATTATATGGAACAGAGACAGTGGGCATGTCCGCAAACATGCTTTCCGATGAGGCGGTAGAATTGCTTCCGCGGAAGATTAGTTCATGCTCACCAATACCAATATGGTCGCCATCTTGCAACTCATGGCTAGAGGCCTCATCCAATTGCTGCCCATTGACAAACGTCCCATTCGCACTATGTTCGTCATGCAATACATACTTGCCGTTGCTATAGTTCACCGTGGCATGGCGGCGCGAAGTAAGCTTGTCCTTGGACAGCAGAATATCACTATTGGGAGCCCGCCCAATCGAAATCTCAGACTTCTCCAAAGGATATTCCTGCAAAACATCACCATTATCAGCACGGAGGATAAATTTGGCAGCATGCTCAATCGCGGGCGAAGCAGTTTGCACCGCACCTTGCGGGGGACTCAAGGTTGTTGGCAGTTCCTCAGCACTGTTGTTACTAGCAATCGTTGGCATAGCTGGATCAAGCCAACTCGGCTGTGCAGATGCTGCTGCGGTAGGTACCTGATATGGCGATTGTACTTGCGCTTGCGGCTGCCCCCAGCCATCCTGCGAAGGAATAGTGGCATCGCCCATGCCAGGTGCCTGCTGTTGTTGAGGAGAGGGAGTCGCAGAAAGCAGGCGATTGCCACAACTCAAGCAAAAATTATCCCCGGGCCGAGTTTCGGCACCACAATAGGGACATGTACTATTCATCATAGAAGTTCCTCCCTGTGTATGGTACGCTGCCAAACAGCACGTACTTACAAAAAACTGTTGCCATTATAGCAGAAACGAACGTGCAGAGTCGAGAGGCAAGAAAGAGAGAGGCAACATATTTCCTCTCTTCCTTGCCTTAGCCTACGAAGTTGCCGGTACCCAATTTACATTGGGTTGGAGCCCATCAAAAAATTGTTTTAAGGCAGTTTCACTGCCTCGTGCAGAAAAAACGATGTTCGTCGTATCTCTTGCGCCAGTGCAGAGCATCAATGGTACTTGTGTCGCGCTAGCCGTCGCTGCGGGTGTGCCAGAGGACGTTTTCGTGGCCTCTTTAGAAACGGTACACTGGAAATTAGAAGTGGTGGTACGCATAGGAGCCTCCGATAGGCTAATAGGAGTCCCATCTACGAGCTGATAACCAATGATAAAGTTACCGCCAAAGATGGGATCGTGCAATGTACCATACGCGCTTACCAGACAAGCAGTTCGCGGCAACGTGGATGGCAGATAGGTTGTAAAACCAAGATTTGGCGCAACCTGTGACCAATCCGTCACGGTAGTAGGAGAGAGCCCCGTCGCGGGTGTCGCGGTTGGCGTACTGCCAACCGTAGACGTCGCGCCAGGAGTAGCTCCCGTTGTCGCTGTAGCAGTAGGGGTAGCACTGCTTCCGCCAGGCGTAACGGTCACTGGAGCATGTTCGTCACGAAAAACTATAAACGGTTTATTGCACCAATGGAGCTTTGACAAAGCGACTTGTGACGGTGTAGACTGCGCCGTTGGCGTTGCACTCCCACCAACACTAAAAACGGAGCATGAGACCAGAAAAAAATTAGACATTAGGAAGCCAATGAAAAGACTCAGCCACACCTGTCGCCGATGCACTACACCAGCACAGTGCTGCGCTACAAACATAAATCAACTCCTTCACAACCCAACACGGGTCCATTCACTACCCCCCATAAGGACGCGATGATACCCAAATTGCTCTTTTGGCCCAGTACTTTGTGATCTTCAATGGAAAAGCAGGGATGCAAGGGGCGCCACCCCTTGTCTGGGTTCTAGGGCTGCGCCCTAGTCCTCCCTCCCTCTCCTGAAAAGCAGGGATGCAAGGGGCACCACCCCTTGTCTGGGTTCTAGGGCTGCGCCCTAGTCCTCCCTCTCTCTCCTGCCGCCGAAGGCGGCAAGTCCAATGAAGAGAAACAAAACACTAGTATAGCGTAAAAATGAGCGAGAAAATATGAACTAGCTCTCAAATTTGCTATCAGCCTGTCTGCATCTTCAACCATATAACGAACAAACTCAAAATTATAACGAATAGAGGTGAAACGTCTATTACCATAGTAACGCGCTCTATCCATGGAATCTACACCCCTCGGCCCACAATGGTACTAAAAGAGGACTTTACAGCGTTTGAATTTAGTGCTACCATTGTCCTCTGCTATCAAAAAACAGATCTATACATGAGCTTTTTGTCCTGGTTACCTGTAGACTCATTACTACATGTTAAATGCATAATTTTGCCATACAATACACCGAGTTTGGTTTTCTAAGAGGTAGTGCGTGTGAATGCGAAACAAATTTGGCAAACAACAATAGAACGACTGCAAACAAAAGTCCAACCAGCCGTCTTTACGACCTGGTTTCAAGGTACCTCTGCCCACTCTTTCCAGAATGGTATCTTTGTGGTACGCGTCCCCACCACGTTTGCCAAAGCTCACCTCGAAGGACGCTTCATCGATTTGATTCGCTCCCTCCTCGCAGAAATCACTGGCGGCCCGGTAGAGGTACAATTTGTGGTGGCAAAAGATGGCGCACAGCAGCAGGAAAACGACGCGCCTGAAAATCATATACCCTCGACAAAACGACCCTATCGCCTTCCTAAAAATCGCCCTGTCTCCCTACAAAGACACCAGCAAGCCGCGGAGCCTGACGACGACGAAGAGTCGACTATCCTGCCAGTGGCAATGAACTCCACCTCACCAACTATTGCCCGCTCCACCGCCCATCGGGGCACAGATAACCACGACCAACAACGAGAAGATGAACAGGCATTCGATGACGCGCCAGCCCAGCAAATAATCTTCGAAGGATTGCCACCACGCAAGGGTGAGGGCCTACTCAATCCGCGCTACACCTTTGATGCCTTCATTGTCGGCAAATCAAACCAGTTGGCCCACGCCGCCTCCCTAGCCGTCGCAGACAATCCCGGCCATATCTATAATCCGCTCTTTTTCTATGGAGGAGTCGGCCTCGGTAAAACCCATCTGCTCCACGCCATTGGTCACACAGGCGAGTTGGCTGGCCTGAACGTGCTCTATGTGACCTCGGAAAAGTTTACGAATGAGATCATCAACGCGATCCGCTATCAAAAAACAGAAGAGTTTCGCACCAAATATCGTCAAATTGACATATTACTGGTGGACGATATCCAGTTTATCGCAGGCAAAGAGTCGACCGAAGAAGAATTTTTCCATACCTTCAATACCCTCTATGATGCAAATAAACAGATTGTCGTCACCAGCGACCGACCACCCAAGGCCATTCATAGCCTGCAAGACCGTCTGCGTTCACGTTTTGAATGGGGTTTGCTGGCTGATGTCCAAGCCCCAGTCTATGAGCACCGCCTGGCAATCTTACGCGCCAAATCCGAAACACTGCGTTTTGTCGTGCCTGATTCCGTTATCGAATATATTGCCCGGCCCGAGTGTAGCAGCGTGCGCGAACTAGAAGGCTCGCTCAACCGTGTCATCGCCTATGCCACCCTGCATGATGCACCCCTCTCGATGAGCCTGGCCGCCAAAGCGTTAGAACACCTCTATTCCGAGCCAAAGTCACTCGCAAACCTGACAATTCAGGAAGTTCTCGACGGCGTTTGTAAATTCTACAACGTTGACGCCGAACGCCTGAAAGGGAAACAACGTGATCGCGATATCTCCTGGCCGCGTCAGGTAGCAATGTATGTGATGCGCGAAGAGACCAATGCCTCTCTCTTCCAAATTGGCGCAGCCCTTGGCGGTCGTGACCACACCACCATCATTCATGGCTGCGAGAAAGTCCACTCCGAGATCATCAACAATGATCGTATTCGCCGTGAAATCGCAACCTTACTCGAAACCATACGGCAACACTAAAAACTGCTGCCCCTACCCTATTGATCACTTCTTTGGTTATAATAATCTTGGACAATCGGTGCAGTGAATTGTATTGCACCCCGTTATTTCAGGAGCGATATGCATGCAAAAACAACAGTTTGCCGACTTTGATCTGTTAGCCGTTTTCAGCGATGAGACCAAAGCAGAGGCAGCGGAGGCAAAACTTCATAAAGAAGGCTTTGGCGCGGACGAGGTCTTTCGCCTGGCAAGTAGCGTAGTGAAAAACGGCGAATTTCTTGATCATGGGCCGAACCGTAATCGCAGTTCAGTCTTTCTGCAAACAAGACGTGCAGGGCCAAATCCAGCGCTGGTTGTCCTGTTCGCCGTCATCTTTGGTCTGGTCTTGGGCGCGCTCTTGTTCGTCTCACACTTTGCCGTTGCCGCCATCCCAGAACCAACATCGGCAATAGCTGGAGTCATTGTCGGCGTCATTCTGGGGGCCGCCCTCGGGTTACTGAGGCGTGGGCGTGTGCTGGGTGCCATTGGACAGGACATGACAAAAGTCAATCCCACCAGTAAAAAACCATCACAGGATGAACTGACTGTCGTTGCCGTGCGCTTCCCCGCCGCCGAGAACATCACCCGCAAATCGCGAGCACGCGCTATCCTACTGACCACCGGAGGGAAGATCGACAGAAGCGTCGGCAGAGATGAATAGAAACTTTGTGTAAATCCCTACCAGCAATAGGACTCTTTTCTGGAAAGCTAGTAATCTATTGGTGGCTCGTTTACAATAGAGGAAGAAGGTTCTTTACTATACATTCTACTGATATTATTTCGGAGACAGCTACCTATGCCATTGAATCATGTTGCCTACCCTGATCAAGAGGTGGACACAGAGAAGCTCCTTCGCCTACGTGCGAAACTCCTCCCACCTTTTCGTGTTGTCCTCTTTGATGATGACTACAATGAGATGAACTATGTTATTTTCGTCCTGCTCCACGCCATCAACAACCTCACCCAACCAGAGGCCGAGCGCATCATGCTCACGGCCCACCTGAAGGGAAGCGCTGTTGCTGCTGTCTGCCCCAAAGAGACAGCAGAATTTTACCAGGAGCGGCTAAAAAACTATGGTCTCACTGCTACCATCGAACCTGAGTAAGGGCGCCAATCACTCTCGCTTGCCCTGGACTTCTTTCTATCTGGCCTTCGCACATACCGTCAAGCATCGTAAGGAACCTGGCACGCATTCCATGCAGTGCCAGGTTCCTTCGTTTGACAAGGCGTACCCCTATTCCTTGCCGCCTGCGGTGGCAAGGAATAGGGGCTGCAAGGGGCGTCAGCCCCTTGACTGGGTCCTAGGGCTGCGCCCTAGCTTCCCTCCCTCCCTTCCCTGCCGCCGCAGGCGGCAAGCCAAAGCGAGGATGCAAGGGGCGTCAGCCCCTTGACTGGGTCCTAGGGCGCAGCCCTAGTTTCCCTTCCTCACCTGCCGCCGGAGGCGGCAAGTTCCAAAAATAGCATGTGATAGTGGATGAGTGGTTGAACTGATAGAAATTATCATTTTCATTGTGCGAAAATGCCATTGACTACACACATTTTTGGTTATAGAATCAGTATAACCTGCGTGGAACGCATCGACGACGATCCGCTGAAAAAGCAGAAAACTGAAGATTGCACACATGATGCTGTTTATCATACTCCACCAGGAGGGGAGAAATCATGGTTCATCTATGGCGACCAAAAGCCAGAGACGAGGCAGAAAGCAACAAAGGAGCTCCAGGGGTTGGGGCGACAGGCGATATTGCCGTTATTATCGACGGCAAAAAGCTTGATAACGAGTTGGTACGTCTGGCCTGTCTCATGGCAAAAAAAGCAAAACGAAAAGTTCACCTTGTACATATTATTGAAGTCCCACGTACCCTACCACTGAAGGCCGTTCTCACCAAAGAGTCAGATAATGCCGATAAACTCTTGACCACCGCCCTGCTCATCGCAGAAGAAGCTGGCTGTGAAGCCGTCGCCGAAGTCGTGCAGGCCCGTGACGCCGGCACAGCCATCGTTGATGAAGCACGCGATCACGCCTGCGCGTTGATCTTGCTAGGACTGGTACGCGACCCCACAAAACAGCACAGCGATCTGGGCAAGACCATTCCATACGTGCTCACTAATGCCCCTTGCCGTGTTTGGGTTGTCCAGGACCCCATACCGAAAGAGTCTACCTAAAAAAACATTCTTAGCATAACCTTGCTTATGTGCATCCACTAATTTTCGATAATGTACCCCGTGAACGCTCGCTCATGGGGCATTATGTATTTCCAAAACTCGTTGCACGAAATATGATATAATTACTATAGACTGATATTGTTCCTCCTACTTTCGTCACGTACTCTAGCCACTTTACCTGCTATGCCCATGTATCCAGATTCGCCTCTACGGAAAGGATAGTTTAGATGACAACACAATCGCAATCGTCCGGTTCTCCAAGCCGTACCCATAAAGACTATTACACCGCCCTCTACCAGGCCGCCTTGGCCATCGCATCAAGCCTTGAGTTAGAGGAAGTCTTACAGCGTGTCGTCACCAGTATAACCGAAGCGATGCAGATCAAAGCCTGTTCTCTGCGTCTCCTTGATGAACGCAGCGGGCAACTCCAAATGAGTGCCATGTACGGTCTAAGTGGCGACTATCTGGCAAAAGGTCCTGTCGACGTGGATCATAGCCCCATCGATAGCGCAACCCTCAAGGGTACACACGTCATCATACCGGATGTAAGCACTGACAGCCGTTTCCAATATCAAGCCGCCGCCAGGCGCGAAGGCATCGTCTCCGTACTGAGCGTCCCGCTCGCCGTTCACGGGAGTGCCATCGGCGTCATGCGCGTCTACACCGGTGAACCCCGCACTTTTCATGAAGACGATATCCAGTTTCTCACCTTGCTCGCCGCCTTATCCGCGTTGGCCATCGACAATGCGCGCCTCTACGACGGCCTTAAACAATCCTATGACGGCGTAATGGACGTCCTCTGGGGCAGCGCCGCCCGTTAACCGCCCATGAATGTAAAAGCTATATCGGCAAATATGAGTGAGGTGGTAGGACTCCCTACCACCTCACTCATATTTCTTCTTATCTGACCATTGTGTTGGTCAAATAAGGCGATGTAAATGTGGTACGTTCGCCGACACGTTTCCCTGGCACGGGAAAGAGTCGTGCCGACAATGGTTTGTTCAGGCGCGCCGCCAAAGTACCCACATCCAGCAATAGATGAGCAATCTCCTCCACCGGAGTATCGCCCGCTAGTGGCAGTGTATCCAGACCGGTACCGCAGACAGCAGAGTAGAGCAGCAATTGATGTGCGTGTACCCGGCCCTCTTCCCAGCGATGCCCCAGCACGGCATCTTCTAATACTGGCAACATTAACCCACAATAACCGCAAGTAGCCAGCACAGCAGCGGGTACCTTCAAAGCTCTCGTCAAAGCCGCCGCCACAGCCAGCGTACCCGGCGACCCAAAAGGCCCGTAGCCACACAGTTCGAATGCCGTAATAATACTATCCTCCCCTAACGGCGCAGGCGATAGATCAATCCCCCCGTAATGCAAACCGCTGGACTCCGCTAGCGCCTCTGTCACCTTAACGATAGGCACAGCTTGCTGTAGGAGAGCCGCTCTCACCACCTCACTCACCTGCTGCAGATCGAGCGGTGAGGCAGAATTACTGCGTTGCAACAAGCGCAGTGCATCGACGACAATACCTGCCCCTTGCAGCCCTATTGACAAACTGGCAGGGCCACTGTGATACGCCGAAGGGAAAAATGGGCTACCAGCTTCAACACAAGCCAACGCCGCAAAGCGAAAATTGCCAAAGCCCTCCTCCGTCTCACGCGCCAACCGTTGCATCACCCGCGCCGTTGGCAAAGCTGCGGCCGACTGCACTCCGGCAGTCGGCGTGGCAAGTTGGACAGTCGCATTCATAGCACTGGTTGAGGCCAGCCAATCAGCTATTTCAGCTATCCGCTCCAAAGGAAAGCCTGGACGAAGCGTTTGCGCCGTTCCCAACGAACAGAAATGAATATCGGCCTCGTCCAACATGCGCTGCAATTGCTGCACATAGGCGAGCAAATCTTTTGCCGACCAGTCCGCCAGATCATCAAACACTGATCGCGTCGAAATGCGTACCGTCTGCACCTCATAGCCCTCCTCCGCGAAACGACTGCTCGCCTTCCGTAATAGCGCGGCAGCCCCTCTGATAGCCGTAGCAGTAAGAGGATGAGCCTCCTCAATCCCTATCGTAATAGTGCGTATCGGTGGATTAGCCATACTGTGAACCTCATTTCTTGTAATGTATTGTCTGCATTATATAGTATAAGGTAATGTGCGCATATAAATGCTCTGTAGGGGCCGGTTTACCGCGCCCCATACGCATTAAGTTAAGGATTGATAAGCACTTCAATTCCCCGCCAGGGCGACCGCAAGGGTCGCCCCTACTATACCCGAGGCGGCTCTGCGAGCCGCTTTGCAAAGAGAAAGGCCAATGGTATATAGTAGGGGCGA
>JBBQXY010000120.1:0-18651 GCA_038209195.1 Ktedonobacterales bacterium
TTAATGCCGCGACCGGCGCACAAATTTGGCGTTACCACACAAAAGGAAGCATTGGTGCGCAAGCGACTTTCGATAATGGCGTTGTCTACGTTGGTTCTTACGATCACAATCTTTACGCCCTCAACGCTACAAACGGGAGCTTGGTCTGGCATTATCAGACGAGTGGCAATATTCTCTCTAGCGCGGCTATTACGAGTAGTGTGATCTACTTCGGTTCTGATGACCATAATCTGTATGCGCTCAATGAAACAACCAGCGTGTTAACATGGCACTATGTGGCTGGTGGGCCAGTAGAGTCCTCTCCCGCGGTGGTTATGCCATAAGAGCTTTGTTTCTCTTCGTTTGATTTGCCGCCTTCGGCGGCAGGAGAGAGGGAGGACTAGGGCTGCGCCCTAGAACCCAGTCAAGGGGCGCGGCCCCTTGCATCCCCACTCGTCACATGAAGTGAAATAGGCTAATAGTGCTTTGACCCACTTCATTTGTCCCGCCGCCTTCGGCGGAGGAAAGGGAGGAGAACTAGGGCTGCGCCCTAGAACCCAGTCAAGGGGCGCGGCCCCTTGCATCCCCACTCGTCACATGAAGTGTGTCAGAGCAATAGTGCTTTGTTGATCTTCATTTGAAATGCCGCCTACGGCGGCAGGGAAGAGAGTAAAACTAGGGCGCAGCCCTAGAGCCCAGTCAAGGGGCGCGGCCCCTTGCATCCCCGCTCGTCACATGAAGATTGACGGAGCAATAGTAAGAGAATGTTTTGTTGGTGATCTGAAAGTGGGATACAATACGGGGAGACATTTCTCCTTTTAGAGAAATGCTAGTTAGGGAGTGTTGGAGTTAAGTAAGAAGAAGCATACGGATGCAAAGGAGCATACAGATGCACAGGCAGAACATTTCAAGCGGAACTGAATGGGAATCAGCCGTGGGCTATTCGCGAGCGGTGCGCGTTGGTAAAGCCATATTCGTTGCAGGCACGACAGCCACCAATAGCGAAGGGAAGCTCGTCGGCCCAGGCGACCCCTATGCGCAAACGATACAAGTGCTACAAAATATCGAGTCGGCTCTGCGCCGATTGGGAGCTACGATGAATGATGTCGTGCGTACACGGATGTACGTGACTGATATTCGCCATTGGGAGAAGATTGGCAAGGCGCACGGTGAATTCTTCCACAATAATCGTCCTGCTGCTACCATGGTCGAAGTCAGCCGCTTGATTGATCCTAAAATGCTTATTGAGATAGAGGCCGACGCTTTAATCGGCGAATAATGCTCGTCAGCAAACGGTAAAGCCGTTAGAGCATTAACATTGCATCGCCAAAGCTAAAGAAACGATAGCGTTCGCGAATGGCCTCTTGATAGGCTTGTTCAATGACGGCTTTACCAGCAAAGGCACTGACGAGCAGCAGCAGGGTTGAGCGCGGGAGGTGGAAGTTCGTAATCATGGCATCCACCACCTGAAAGCGATAACCAGGCGTGATAAAGAGGCGCGTATGGCCCCGGTATGGCTCAACTTGCCCATCGTACATACTGGCAACGCTTTCCAGCACGCGTACCGAGGTAGTACCAACGGCGAAAACGCGCCCACTGGCTTCGCGCGTCTCGCGAATAAGCGCGGCGGTGGGCGCGTCCAGCTCAATCTCTTCGCTGTGCATCTTATGTTCACTGACCATTGCGCTTTCAACTGGCCTGAACGTGTCCAGGCCGACGTGCAAGGTCACAAAACCAACACGCACACCTTGGGCACGCAATTGCGCTAAAAGGTGTGGTGTAAAGTGCAGGCCAGCAGTGGGGGCAGCAGCCGAGCCGCTGATCCGCGCATAAACGGTCTGATAGCGTTCCGGATCGGTCAATGTTTCGTGAATGTAAGGCGGCAATGGCATTCGTCCCAGTCGTTCGATGAGTGCAGACACGGTGACATCTGGCGACGCTACGGGAACTGAGAAACAGACGATGCGTCCATCGGCCTCGGTGCGCTGACCAATTTCGGCTTGCAGGAGCGGTGAAGAGGCCGCTTCTGCGCTTTCATCGCCAAAAACAAGGCGGTCGCCAGAGTGCAGACGGCGCCCTGGGCGCACCAGTGTTTCCCAGCAGTGCGGACCAAGGTCAGGACGTTCCGCCAGTAAAAGCACCTCGACAGCCCCGCCCGTGCCAAGTCGGCGGCCCAGCAAGCGCGCTGGAATGACCCGGCTCTGGTTAGCAATCAGCAGATCACCGGGACGGAGATAGTCACCAATATCACGAAAGTGCCGATGTGAGAGCGTCTCAGTGGCGCGATTGACCACCAGTAGACGCGAGGCATCGCGCGGCTCAATGGGGGTCTGGGCGATCAATTCTGGCGGCAAGTTGTAGTCAAAATCGCTGATCTTTAAGGTGTTGTCCACAAGCCTATTCCATTTCCCCCATTCGGTGGTGTCAGTCCCAGGTGTTGATAGGCGGCCTGCATAGCGATGCGTCCACGGGGGGTACGTGCAATGAAGCCAAGTTGAAGCAAGTATGGCTCGTAGACATCCTCAATCGTCTCCGCGTCTTCGCTGGTACTTGCCGCCAGGGTATCCAGTCCCACGGGGCCACCGCCAAATTTTTGAATGATGGCGAGCAACAGGTTGCGATCGGTCTGGTCAAGTCCAATCTGATCGACTTCAAGGGCATCCAGGGCTGCTTTTGCCACATCTTTGGTGATGACACCATCGGCCTTCACCTGCGCATAGTCACGTACACGCTTGAGGAGTCGGTTGACGATACGTGGCGTACCACGAGCACGACCAGCTATCTCCTCGACACCGGCAATGTCGGCGGGAGCTTTGAGGATACGCGCCGAGCGAATCAGAATCTCTTTCAGCGCAGAAGGCTCATAGTATTCCATGCGGTAGATGGCCCCGAATCTATCGCGCAGGGGAGCCGTCAGCGAACCGACACGCGTGGTCGCACCCACAACGGTAAAGGGAGGTAGCGAGAGGCGCAGCGCACGCGCACTAGGCCCCTTGCCGATCATGACGTCGAGCGCGAAATCTTCCATCGCGGAATACAGCCGTTCTTCTACGACCCGCGAGAGGCGATGGATTTCATCAATAAAGAGCACTTCCCCCGGTTGGAGAGCGGTCAGAATAGAGGCAAGGTCGCCAGCATGTTCAATCGCTGGCCCGGAGGTAGTTTTCATGGTGACGCCCATCTCGACGGAGATGATGTTACAGAGTGTTGTTTTGCCCAACCCCGGTGGCCCATAGAGCAGGACATGATCGACGGACTCTTTGCGGCGGCGGGCCGCCTCCAACAAAATGCTCAGATTCGCTTTAATTTTCTCTTGCCCAATATATTCCGCCAGGCGACGAGGGCGCAAACTACCCTCAATGGCCTGCTCTTCTTCGCTCATCTTGGGTGAGACGAGTCGGTCACTCATGCGCTGTACTCCTACCAGAATGAAACTAGTGTTCTATATCGCCATGTTCACATTATAGCAGAATTGGGCGGCGTGGTCGAGTACCAATTTACAATTGGGTGTGTTTCTTTTTTGCAAAAGGGAAGGTGGCAGTGTGGCGTAGGGACAAGGGGAAGATGTGGCGGCCGATGGGGGGCCTTGTGCTTGTCCCTGATGGGAGTGCAGAATCTCCACCAGGACAGGCCCAAGGCCCCCCATCGGCCGCCGCCCCGTCCCCTGTCCCTACACACACCGCAGAACGCTCGTAAAAAAATGAACCTCACCCTTTACTGTTTGCCAGGAGTAGCTTGCAAGATCACCATTGGCAGCAGTAGTCCGCTCAGGTCGCGTTTGGATGTGACCTGAAAACCTGCCGTGGTCACAGCATTGGCAGTAGCGCGGTTCCAGTGACAGTTGCCGGAGACGAGCCGAGCAATGGGCGTGGCAATGTCCTGCACCATTGCGGCTATAGCCTGGTGAGAACGTACATGCTCGGCCATAAAAAGAATGCCGCCGGGCTTGAGCACGCGCATGAGCTCGCGTAGCCCCTTGGCAGGATCGGTGACAGAGCAAAATACCAATGTTGCTACGATGCTATCAAAGGTGGCATCGGGAAAAGGCAACGCTTCAACTGCAGCTTGTGTGAGATGAATGGGTACGCGAGCCTGCTCGATCCGTTGTTGTGCATAACGCAGCATGGCGGTATCCGGTTCAATTGCCTCTACCCGTTCAACTTTCTGAGGGTCGTAGAAAGAGAAATTCAGGCCGTTGCCCGCGCCGACCTCCAGGACAAGACCGCTTGCCTGGCCCGCCGTTTCTGCTCGCAGTGGCTCCATAAAGCTGCTCTCAGAAACGCCACGCGAGAGCCTTTCGTACATCCGAGCGAATATCTTATGGTTGGTTGTCTGTGGTTTGTTTGGTGATGTTGCCTGAGACATATATTTGATCTCGTTTCATAATGCGGGAAACACATTGTCAACACTAGTATACCGCAGAAACGCTTGCGTGTTTCCTGCCTGTCCTTTAGAATGTGACATGAAGAGAACAATAGGCTTGTAATACACCGTTAAACTGCATTTGACAGGCCGTCTTCGGCGGCAAGGATGGGGGAATACTAGGGCGCAGCCCTAGAACCCCGTCAAGGGGCGGCGGCCCCTTGCATCCCTGCTTTGACAAATGTAGTGTGTCGGAGAAGTAGAATCCAGTCCGAGGAGAGATGAGGATGGGACGCATTGCACCCGTTGAGAATATAGAGTTGGCTTTCCAAGAAGGGCAGGGTGCTGAGACCATGACGATGCTCTTCCGGGTCATGGGGCAGCGACCGGAATTGGCACGGCAGAGCATGCAGCTTTTAGAGACGGCAATGAGAACAGGCACGGTCGATCCCCGGCTGAAAGAATTGGTGGCGGTACGTGTCTCGCAGGTCAACCATTGTTTTTACTGAATGGCTGCGCATACTGCCTTGGCAAGGCAGTTAGGGGTGAGTGAGGCGTTACTAGACGCGCTGTATCATATTGATGACCACCGTCAACTCTTCACAGGGCAGGAATTGGTGGCGGTACATTTCGCGGAGATAATGACCACGGGCGCACGCGATGTGGATGAAACGCTGTGGGACGAGCTACAAGCGCAGTTCGACGATGGAGAAATTGTTGAACTCGCGACCGTAATTGGTCTCTTCAATTTCTTTAATCGCTTCGCGGATGCATTGCAGATTGTGCCGCCAGGCACCTCTGACGCAAAGGAATAAGATAATGGCAACCGATAACCACAACGGAGACGATAAATTTACGACACTGATCACGGATTTACATGAACTAGCTACCTATTTGCATAAGCGGGGAGACAAAACGCTGCGTCTATCCAAGCAGTTTGCCGAGAATGCGCAACGAGACTCTTCCAATCGCGAGTTCGATGTCAATCAATCACGAATGTTGGACTATCAACATACCGTCTGGCATGAGATCGGCAATATGGTAGAAAAGCTTATCAAGCAACATGATAAATAATGTGTCTAAAAAACAGAGCACCATCACTAATGCTTTGACACTGTTCATTTGTCAGGCCGCCTCCGGCGGCAGGGAAGGGAGGGAAGCTAGGGCGCAGCCCTAGAACCCAGTCAAGGGGCGGCAGCCCCTTGCATCCCCGCGTTGACTAATGAACTGTGCCGGAACACAGCGATGGTACTCTGTTTTTATGCGCGAATGTATTGCGAGTGCGTAAGGCTCCGTTATTACAGGTCGCCGCTCTTAGCCTTTGAATAGCGGCTAGATAGATCGTCCTTGGTGCGGGAGTAAATTTCGCGTCCCTGCTCCAAAGCATCGTTGGCGCGAGTACGAACCTCGCCGGTCAAGCTACCGGCACGGTTGCGCAGATCACCGGTAAGACCACCGGAGCGGTCACGTAGCATAATACCCTGCTCGCCGAGTTGCGCCAATGTCGCCTCGCCGGATTGTGGTGCAAGTATTAGTCCAGCCGCGACACCCAAAAGGAAGCCTGCGAGAAGTCCCCAAAAGAATTTCATAAAATGCCCATCCTTTCTGGCAATTGCCAAATTCATCAACTATCACACAAAAATAACCGGAGCGTTTTCCGGTAAACCACCAGTTCTCTAGTGTTTTGTTTCACTTCATTTGACTTGCCGCCTTCGGCGGCGGGAGAGGGAGGACTAGGGCACAGCCCTAGAACCCAGTCAAGGGGCGCGGCCCCTTGCATCCCCACTCTGCCGCCTTCGGCGGCGGGAGAGGGAGGACTAGGGCACAGCCCTAGAACCCAGTCAAGGGGCGCCGCCCCTTGCATCCCTGCTTTGCCGCCAAAGGCGGCGGTTAATGGGAGGGAGGAGGACTAGGGCACAGCCCTAGAACCCAGTCAAGGGGCGCGGCCCCTTGCATCCCCACTCTGCCGCCTTCGGCGGCGAGGAAGAGAGGAGGACTAGGGCACAGCCCTAGAACCCCGTCAAGGGGTTGTCGCCCCTTGCATCCCCACTCGTCACATGAAGTGAAACAGTTCTCTAGCTCACCAGTTCATTTAAGACCTGCTGTACCAGGGTCAGGAGGTTCTCCAATTCAAAAGGTTTTTGTACTACATGTACGCGTTGGTAGTGCCCTGGGTTGCTTGAAACCAGGTGCGTCACCTCTTCGGCCTCAAGTACAGCAGCGGTGTAAACGATGACAGGAATATCGCTGGTGACATGGTCATCCCTCAACTGCTTCAAGATATCCTGTCCAGAAATATCGCCCAATTTCAAGTCAAGAATGAGCAGATCTGGCAACTGGTTTTTGACACGGTTAAACGCGTCTCTTCCGTCTTGCAAGATAGAGACTTGGTACTCTTCATCCTCCAAGACTCTGCGCATGAGATGAAGGAGCTCATTTTTGTCATCAACAACAAGTATTCGTTTTGTCACTTAGCATCAGCGCACCACCTGTGCAAAAAAGCACAGGGAGAGACGTTGCCTCCTGTCATTCACATTATTGCTCTGGTTTGAATACTATATAGTAGTGTATCACGTCTATTGCTATCTAACAAGACCAAATTGATACTCTTTTACAAAGAGAGATGCTATAATCTCTGCAATCAGTTTTTAAAGGAGTATATGATGGGAATACTCAATCCGAAACGCCACACACAAAAAACGGGGGATATCAGTGAATCGGCAGTTGTCACACGTCTACTGCAATGTGGCTACGAAGTCCTTCTACCGTATGGACAAATGCATCGTTACGATCTGGTCATTGAAGATGTAGTTGGAAAGTTCTGGCGTGTGCAAGTCAAAACAGGCTGGTTGAACGAAGAGCAATCTGTCATCCGCTTTGCCACATCAAGCTCCATGAACTATACGGTAAAACACAAAGGAACTAGAAGCTATCGAGGACAATGCGAATACTTCGCTATATACGTGGAAGCGTTAAACAAAGTATATTTCATTCCTGTCAATGAGGTTGGTGCAACAAAAGGAACACTGCGGCTGACCCCATCGAAAAATAATCAAGAGAAGAATGTGCGCTGGGCGAAGGATTACGAATTGGAGAAGATGCCTCCGCAGGGACTCGAACCCTGAACCCATCGATTAAGAGTCGATTGCTCTACCATTGAGCCACAGAGGCTTGTCGACGTGATGATTATAGCATAGATTGCCGAGGGATGCAATAGCCCTATGCTCATCGAAGCTGAAGTGGCGTTAGAAGATTAAGAGTTTTACCTGTCGTTAATGCTGATTTTTAATATCCCTATGGTAGTGTTAGAGTAAAGGTTATGCAAAGTAACCCCTGAGCATCAAGCAAGTGGAGCTCGGACTCCACGAGGAGATTTGAAGGCGTCAAAGAGGAGACGAATGATTACAAGCAAAGCTGATACCGTGTCGAATATAGCGGATAGCACGTGTATGGGGACTGCGATGTTACCCAAACGGAAGCAGATGACCCAACAGCAGGCTTTTTACTCAGGAAAGCTAGGCAAGGCCGATCTACACATGCACAGTACCTATAGTGATGGGATGGCGACAGTTGAGCAAATTCTGCACCATGTACAACACAACACTGATTTGGATGTCATTGCCTTAACCGATCACGACGTGATCGAGGGAGCGTTGCGCGCACGAGACCTCTGGTCACAAGGCAGCTATCGTTTTGATTTTATTGTCGGCGAAGAGATCAGCACGAAAGAGGGCCACCTGTTGGCTCTCTTCATTGAGCAACGAATTCCTCGTGGTTTGAGCATGGAACGTTCCATTGATCTTGTACATGAGCAGGGTGGGCTGGCTATTGTCGCCCATCCGCTCAATCCCATCTTTCGCCATAGCTGTCAGCGCGAGGTATTGGAGCGCATTTACGCGAATAACGATGTCTGGCTCGACGGCATTGAGACCTGGAATGCCAGTTTTTGTGGCATTCGAGCGAACCAGATTGCGATGGGTGTCAATCGCGAGGTCTATGGTTGGGCAGAGGTGGGGAACAGTGATGCCCACACATTGGGAGCTATCGGTCGAGGACGCACCTGGTTTGAAGGAAAAACGGCGCAGGATGTTCGTGCCGCCATCGAGGCAGGTCTGAGCGCACCAGGCGGCAAGTTATGGAGAATGAACGAGTATCTGCACCTGGCTCGTCACCGCATACAGTATCGAGGCCAGATAGCGCGAAAAAAACGTATTGCCTAAAAGGTTTTGTAGAAGAGCAAAAAGGACTAGTCCTGGTATAGTCAAGTATGATACAATAGAAATATGTTTAGCAGACGCATACAGCAACAAGCTAGACGCTTAGTTACGCAACTCATGCAACCATTAGCCCGACTAGGTGTCACGCCGAATACGTTAACCGTAATAGGATTGCTGCTCAGTGTATTGACAGCTATGGTGATTGCCCAAGGATTCCTGGTAGCTGGCGGTTTGCTGGTGCTGTTTGCTGGCATCTTTGACATGTTCGATGGGGCGATGGCTCGTGTTAATAACACCGCCACGACCTTTGGCGCATTCTTCGACTCGACGCTTGACCGCTATTCGGAAAGTATCATCTTGTTGGGACTGCTCTTCTATACTTTGCAGAGACCGGACTTACATACTTTGCTCTGGCCTTTTGCGAATGAGCAACGCTGGATGATTACAGGAATTTATATAGCTATGGTTGGCTCGTTGATGGTAAGTTACGTGAAAGCCCGCGCCGAAGGGCTGGGGTTAGAGTGCAAAACTGGTTTGCTTGCTCGCCCTGAACGTGTCGTTATCCTGGCACTTGGACTTTTAAGTGGCACTAGTATCTGGGCTGTCATCGTATTGGCAATTTTTTCGCAGGTGACAGTTATCGAGCGCATCGTTTACGTCTGGCGCACTATTAGCCAAACAGTACAAACGAATGAAGTGGGACAGCTCCCCTCCGATGCGCTTACCAACGTACAAGATACCAGTGCGGGTAATCTTCCCGTGCCAACTACCGTGGGAATGAACGAGGCAAGAGAGCCTGCAGTACTCCCTATGCCCACCAGTGTTCCGCCGTTTAATGGTGGTGTGCATCAAGAGTGAAGATAACGGCATAGACAATTTCAAACGGACCGGGTCATACAGAACAAAAGCGTAGTGGAAAAAAACTGCCCGAGGATTTAGGTAGAAACTTAACCATCTTCAGTCGAACATTCTCTGTGGCGATCACCTGCGCTCCGGTCCGCAGTACTGAGACTGGAGATCTTAGTGACAACACAACACACTGATTCTGAACACAGCGACGCTGAAATAAACGTCGTGGAGCATTTACCTGTCTCCGAAACCGAGACTGCGCTTTTACCCCCACAAGATGCCACAGCCTTTTCTGCTGATGAGCAGCAGGCACAAGCTGATGCTTCTGGCGGGACTTCCTCTGACGATAGCCAACATGATCAGCAAGAGGAGAAGCAAGATGTTTCAACCTTTGAACCTTTTGAACCTGTAGAGCAGCACGCTGTCAGTGCTCCTTCTGCGGAAGAAGATGTCCGCCCGTTCACAGATTTTATCGAGGAGTTTCGCCAGTCTGAAGCACGTTTTTCGGCTTCATTACAAGAGTACCAATCCGTCCTCGCTGATACTACGACAAGCACGAGCGATGAAGTCGCAGCTAGAGAACAGCAAACGGTTGTGACCCCAGACATGGAGGTTACTCCTGTTGCGACACCTGCTGCTGAAGAGGTATTGACCCCTACTTCAGGCGTGGGTCAAGAGTCAGGGGCCGCCGCTGTTCCACCTACCAGCCGCCCTGTGTCACCACTGTTGCGTCCCGCTACACCGCGCCGTGTTCCGCGCCATACAACTGGACGCCATCATGAGGACCATCCCATCGAGAAAGTAACGCTTCCCCCTGTATCTGTGGAATCATCTGAAACAGCGAAGGAAACACCGCCTGTGGAACCGATCGTATCTGAACCTGTGCAAGAAACGCCGCGCCCAGCTCGTCGCTATCGTTTTGATCGTCCATCAAAAGGGGATACATCAACCCCTCCGACGCCATCGGTCACAGCGCCAGTAACCCCGCCAGTTGCGCCACCAATCGCCACACCACAGGCTCGCACTGACGAAAATAGGGATGCCTCTGTTCGCCCGAATAATGGGCATATGTTCAATGGGCAGACGAGCGAGAAGGAGATAGTAGTGCCACAGTCGGTGAAACAAGCAACCGCGGTTCCTCAACAGGTGGCGGAACAAATCACAGCGAAACAGCCAGTTGCGCAGGAACCATCAGAGGTAGAAAGTACCACGCCACCAGTTGCTGCTCCGACGCAAGAAGATCGCCGTCGCCGCCACGGACAGGATCGGCAGCGCAGCAAAGAACAGCCAACTGCTACACCTCTTACTGTACCGGTCGTACCCGTACCCGCAGTAGAGGTGGAACCCGTTGTTTCAACACCAGTGGTAGCACAAAATGATGAGGTAAGTCCGGAGGACTTACCACCGTTGGAATATGCAGAATTACAGAAGGCCAATTCGCGCCGCCGCCGCCGCCGCCATTCTAATACGCCGGTTGCGCCGGTCCCTGCTGCCAGCACACCGTTGGCGGTAACACCTAAGGCCGTAACGCCGGAGCTACCATCCGCGCCAGTCGTAGTTCCATCAACACCAACGTTGCTCCCCCCGGTCACACTGGCTCCTATTGCCGCAATACCAACGCCAGCATCACCTGCCGCAATGGCGCGTCCTTCAGCCACGCCCAACGCTGCTGTTCCGCCCGCCACTTCCTATTCGATTACCTCGGGTTATACCGTTGGTCAAATGAATCAGAATCATGAAGGGAAGAATCCTTTTATGGGGCCAGAGCCATCGCCTGCACGAGGTACTTTGGATGCGCAAACTGTGCGTTCGGTGCGTTCCGATGCGCAACGGACGCCGTCCTATCCAGTACGCCCCACAGAGGCCACCTCTGCCTCCGTCCACCAGTTGGCTAATATTGTGTCAGCGGCTATTCAGACGCAGACCGATCGTATGGTCTCAGAATTGCGCAGGGCGAACCAGAGCCCGACGAACATTTCGGTCTCCATGCCACCATTCCCGTCTAACGAACGCGTTGGCGTCTTTGTAGATGTAGCGAACCTGCTCTATTCAGCGCGTACCTTGCGCATGGCCGTCGATTTTGGCAAACTGCTGGACTTCTTGCGTGGTAATCGCAGACTGATTCGTGCCCATGCCTACTGTCCCACGAGCCCACAACCGGGCGACGAGCAGATGTTCCTACAAGCGGTTAAAGGATTAGGCTATCGCATCACGACGAAGAACTATAAAACATTCTCCAGTGGTGCCAAAAAGGCCGATCTCGACCTCGATCTGTGCATGGATGTCGTGCGCTTGGTCGATGGTAAAGCTGTCGATTGCATCGTGTTGGTGAGCGGAGATAGCGACTTCATGCCCATGCTGGACTACTGTTCCGATCACGGTGTGCGTGTCGAAATTGCCGCCTTTGACGAGGCGATGTCCGGAACCCTGCGCCAAAGTTGCGACCTGTTCATCAACCTCTCAATGCTGGAAGAGATTCGGGCGTAAAAGGTATCCGTGAGACACTACAAAAACACGGCCTCCTTGAGGGGGCCGTGTTTTTGTAGTGTCTCATTGGTGTATTGTTAAAAAATCTGTGTGAGAAATAACCTGTTCATTACGTATGTATGGTATTGACAGTTTACTTTAACTGAACCGTTCCGTCTTTCGGAATAGTTCCACAGGTTGTGTTTTTCATGTTATACTGGCACCAGCAGAGAAATCTTTTTCCCCCGCCGTTCTTTATTTGGGGTGAACCTTAGGTTTATCTCAGAGGTTTCTCTGCGCATGTTACATGGGCAACCAGTGCGCTAAGCCGATATTATTTCTCAATACGGAGAAGAGAAAGGGAGCATACATGCGGAAAATTGGCTATCGAGTCCATATCGCCTCGTTACTTGCCATATTTGCCATGTTACTGGCCGCCTGCGGTGGCAGCACAGGCACAACGACTACCGGGGGTGCTACTACCACGCCAAAATCTACGTTGAAAGTGGCACTGGTCACAGACATTGGTGGTCTCAATGACAATGGCTTTAATCACCTGGCTTACACGGGCTACAAGAAAGCCGAAGCTCAGTATGGGTTCAAAGAGCAGGTTATTCAGACTCAATCGCAAAATGACTATGTGAAGAACCTGACCTCCGCCGCCCAGGGAGCGGACGAAGTGATTGCCGTTGGTTTCTTGATGCAGACGCCATTAGATCAAGTAGCCAAGCAATTTCCGACCAAGAAATTTGCCATTGTCGATGGTTGTGCTGTACCTGATCCTAATTCTGGAGCCTGTGAGACCTTGCCGAATGTTGCTCCCCTTTTGTTTACAGAACAACAGGCTGGTTGTCTGGTTGGCGCAATCGCGGGCCAAATGGAAGTGGATGGCAAAACAAAAGTTCCTGGGCTACTCGGTAAAAACACGATTGCGGCGGTTGGTGGCCTTTCCATCCCTCCTGTCAATCGGTATATTGCTGGCTACAAGTTCTGCGCGAAGAAAGTTGACCCCACCGTTACAGTGCTGGTCAATTACTCGAATGACTTTGCCGCTACGGCGAAATGTAAAGATGTTGCCCAGAGCCAGATCAGCCAACATCAAGCTGATATTATCTTCCAGGTTGCTGGTGGTTGCGGTATCGGCGCACTCGACGCCGCTGACCAGAACCATGTCTTCGGCATTGGAGTTGATGCTGACCAGAGTTCCGTCCATACCAGTGTGATAACCAGCGCACTTAAGCGTGTTGATACAGCCGTGTACACCATTATCAAGGACGAGGAAGATAATGCCTTTACCAACACTCCACCGAAGTTCGACCTGACGCATGATGGTGTTGGCTACGCTCCAGTAAGCAGTGCCGTGCCAGCCGATGCGAAAGCGAAAGCAGATGATTTTGCAACGCAGATCACCTCTGGCTCGCTTGTTGTTCCGGAGAATATTCCGTAGGCGTTTGTTGCTCATGTGATTGCAAAGTCTAAAAGAAGAACGAACAGGGCGCGCCCTGTTCGTTCTTCTTTTAGACTTTGCCTTCTCACGGCCTACGGCAGTTCGTAAGAGGTTTTTGTGGGAGTGTGAGAGACTCTCACACTCTCACAAGGGAGGCGTGTTGCTTATTGCAACTGGGAAGAGTTACTTTTCGGTAATTGAGAATGCTTGTGTCTTAGGTGTATCGATGTTATGATACAAAAAATATTTCTGGCTAAGATCATCGGCGGCTTCGCCGCCTCCTACACAGGAGGAATGAATTATGGCTGTACCAATCGCGTCTTCTGGGACGAAACTAGCGACACAAATGCGTAAGCTTGGTCAAGCAATGGGGCGTCCTATTTTTGCCGTAGTGCTGGCAATGGTTGCCGGGGGCATAGTCATCATGATCACCCAACCGGGTTCGCTGGGAGATCGCTTTAACGAGGCAATTGCCGCCTACCAGGCCCTCTTCACTGGTGCTTTTGGCAATCCGCAAAACTTCTCGTTTACGCTGACTGCCGTTACGCCGCTTATTTTAACGGGCCTCTCTGTAGCACTCTCCTTCCGTGGGGGTCTTTTTAATATTGGAGCTGCCGGTCAATTAGCGATGGGCGCAATGACGGCTGGTGTGATTGCCTTCGAGGCAAAAACTTGGCCCGGTTGGGTACTCATCCCATTGATGCTTATTGGCAGTATGTTGGCAGGTGCGATTTGGGGTAGTATCGTGGGCATTCTGAAAGCATGGCGTGGCGCGCATGAAGTCGTGACCACTATCATGTTAAACTGGATTGCCTTTTACTTTACCGACTATCTCATCAATGGACCGTTTAAAGCACCTCATCTGGCAGGCCAGACTGATGCTTTGCCCCACCAGGCGACACTACCGCATGTGGCTGACTTCTATAACTCGACGTTGGGCACATTTTTGCCCAAAATTGACCAGCCCTCGCAGTATTTGGTCGATGTCGGCATCTTTTTCGCGCTACTGGCTATGGTAGTGTATTGGTTTCTCACTGCCCGTACCACCTTCGGCTACGAGGTGCGTGTCATTGGACAAAATCCCAAGGCTGCCCGTTATGCTGGTATTCCGATTAAACGCAACATCTTTGCTATTATGGCGATTGCTGGTGCCTTCTCCGGCCTGGCAGGTGGTCTTCAGTTGATGGGTCAATTCCCTTATCAGTTGATTGCCCAGACCTTTAGCATTCAAACCACTGGCTTCGATGCGATTGGGGTCGCACTACTCGGACGCACAACCGCTATCGGTGTGCTACTCGGTGCCCTACTCTTTGGTGGCCTGCGCCAGGGCGGTACGATTATGCAGTTGAATGCCAATGTGCCCGGTGACCTCGTTTATATCATCCAGGCCTTGGTGCTTTTTAGTATCGCTACCGAGTTTTTACCAGCTATCCAGCGCACTTTCTCCAAACGGTTTGCCAGTGTTGGTAGTCGCAGACCCTCACTTGTGCCAATGGCAAATGATGTTGTGGTAACTGATCGTATTGAGCAAGGTAATGGTCTCACACAAAATGGTTCGACGGCGTTAGAGCAAGATAAAGTCAGCACGATTGAAGCTGGCTCGACATTGCCCGACGCTAGCAGTGAGAGTAGCTCACAACGAATCGAGGAGGAATAAACGTGTTCTTACAAGTATTGTTGCGGGTGCTGTCGTCCAGTGACCTCTGGCAATCCACGCTCCAATTCGCCGCGTTACTCTTGCTGCCAGCGCTGGGCGGCGTGATCTCCGAACGGAGTGGCGTTGTCAATATAGCGATGGAAGGTATGATGTTAACAGGTGCGTATGCTGGCGTCATGACGGCACTGGCGACGCATAACGTAATGGTAGGTGTCATTGGAGCGATGATTGCAGGAGGCTTGATGGCACTGGTCCATGCAATTGTGTCGATCAATTTTAAGGCCGACCAGATTGTTAGCGGAATCGCCATCAACATTGCGGCCCTGGGCCTGACAAACTATCTGCTCTTTATTCAAACGGGCGGTCAGGGCATTCCCAGTTTGTCCAATGTTTTGCGTTTGCCAACGACCTCCTGGGGACCGCTCAGTAGTATTCCGTTTATCGGACCCGTGCTCTTTCAGCAAAATATTATCTTCTACGTTGCTATACTCATCTTGTTGGTGATCAACTTCCTGCTCTTCCGCACAAACATTGGCTTACGCATTCGTGCGGTCGGTGAGCATCCCCATGCCGCCGATACTGCTGGTGTGAACGTGCGTCTAGTGCGTTATTTGTGCGTCATTGGGAGTGGCCTGCTCTCTGGTTTGGCGGGAGCATTCCTTTCTATGGGTATTGCTGGCATATTTAACTCGAATATGACGGCGGGTACCGGCTTTATTGCTCTGGCAGCTATGATCTTTGGCAAATACAATCCCTTTGGTACCGCGGGTGCCTGTCTTATCTTTGGCCTTGGTGAGGCGCTCAGTGTACGCTTACAGGATACGGGCGTCTCATCCAACCTGCTCAGTACGCTGCCATATCTCTTGACGCTTGTTGCCCTGGTTGGCCTGGTTGGTCGAACCGTAGCACCAGCGGCTGATGGCATTCCTTACGAGCCCGGCACAGAGTAAATTTGAACTCAGGTCAATTACCTGCCACTCAGCCAGTGTTGCTGCTGCTAGTAGAGCTAGTTGTCGGAACGTTGACGAGAAAGGCAGACAGGAGATAGCCCCATGCAAGAGAGTACAGTCGAGACGTTAACCAAAGGGCGCGAGATGCCGTTAGCCGTGGAGCTGCGGGAGATCAGCAAGGCATGGCCAGGGGTGGTTGCCAATGACCATGTGAATTTGATAGTGCGGCGCGGCGAAATCCATGCCCTGGTGGGAGAAAATGGCGCGGGGAAATCTACCTTGATGAATATTCTCTATGGCTTGATTAAGCCCGATAGTGGAGAGATTTTCATTAATGGGGAACACGCACACATAGCGGGGCCGCGTGACGCTATTCGTCTGCGCATCGGTATGGTACACCAACATTTTATGTTGATACCGCCATTGACGGTAGCAGAAAATATTGTTCTAGGACATGAGCCGGGCAGCATTGGCTCGGTCTACGATGTAAAAAAGGCCAGAAGCATCATACTTGAACTTAGTAAGCAGTATGGTCTGCCTATCGACCCCGATATACGCATCGAAAAACTTTCCGTTGGCCTGCAACAACGGGTGGAGATATTGAAAGTGCTCTACCGCGCCGCCGATATCCTGATTATGGATGAACCAACGGGGGTGTTAACGCCACAAGAAACATTTGAACTCTTTGGCGTGCTACGGGGCCTCGTCGAGCAAGGCAAAACGATCATCTTTATTACGCACAAACTGCGCGAAGTGCTGGAGCTCTCGGACAATATTACGGTGCTGCGCCGTGGTAAGAATGCCGGTACGCTCATTACAAAACAAACAAACCAAGCGGAGATTGCGCGTATGATGGTGGGCCGCGAAGTGTTGTTGCGCGTCAATAAGACGCCGGCCCATCCTGGGCCGGTAGTTTTGCATATAGAAGACCTCCATGCGCAGTCTGATCGCGGCCTCGAAGTATTGCACGGTGTAAGCTTCGATGTGCATGCCGGAGAAATTCTAGGGATCGCAGGTGTCGAAGGCAATGGACAATCCGAACTGGTCGAAGCTCTGACCGGAATGCGTAAGATCACCAGTGGGAAGATTGCCATCACCGAGGTAAAAGATGGTCAAGTAGGCCAGACACGGGATATCACGGTGATGGATGCACGTGAAGAACGTCTGGCGGGCGTAGCTCATATCCCCGAAGATCGACGTGGTAGCGGTTTAGTGCTCACCGATTCTATTGAAGACAATATGATCCTAGGGCGACAAGGTTGGCCGCAGTTCTCCTGGTCAGGTATTGTATTGCTACTGCGCAACATTGCCGTGTGGGCAAAAAAGCTGATTCAAGAGTTTGATGTGCGCACGCCCTCTGCTGGAGCCTCGGCACGCTCGCTTTCGGGCGGCAATCAGCAAAAGATCATCATTGCGCGTGAATTTTCTGCGAACCCACAAGCCTTGATTGCGTCACAGCCCACCCGTGGTGTTGATATTGGCGCGATTGAGTTTATTCACCGGCGCATCATTGAGCAGCGCGATGCTGGCAAGGCAGTGCTGCTCATTTCAGCAGAGCTAGATGAAATCCGCTCCCTCTCAGATCGTATCGCGGTAATGTACGAGGGCAACATCGTAGATATTGTCGCACCAGAGGCGACCGAGGAAGAACTGGGTATTCTGATGACCGGTGGCTCATTAGAGAAGAGATAAGGAAGAGGGTTATTGCACGTTCTGCTCTATTGCAAGCAGAGCGTGCCTGACATCATGTTCCGTTTGTGCGATACTGATTGTAACAATTAAGCGGCGTAAAACAGCAGTATCGTTGATCGCCTCTGCTGTTTTCTGTGCCAATGCTTCCACGGTTGGAAAGCGATACTGCACAATCTCCAGTAGCGTTAAACGCTGGGCCTGAAGTTCTTTCTGCAATTCTTCTTGCCGCCCTTGTTGTAAACCCTCTTTGATCCCTTCTTTGTTTCCCTCATCCCAACCTTCTTGCATAATTTCCTGGTAGGCCCACGCATCACGCAATGCATCATGTAACACGGAAAACCTCCTTTTAAGCCAGTGACGATCAGTGGCATTCTCAAAGACCATCGATGCTAAAACATATGTCAACGCTAATAATTCGCGGGAGGACGCATTTTTACTCGCCTCAACGTGCTGAATAATATCTTCTACCACCTCCGGTCGTTTGCCATCCTTGGCAAGCACCATCAGTGGGAAGATACCTACTAACCCCGTCTGCTTGATCTCCTCAATGCTCAACTCCCACAACTTGATCACAGTGAACCAGAAATGATGAATCTGTTTTCCCGACGGAAACTCTTTCTTATAGAATGGTTCAGGAACTTTACATGGTCGTAAATAGACTACAAACGAATCGGTCGGCAGGTCATACGTCAAAGTGGACAATGTGTTGTAATCCCACATTCGTTGCGCCATCGTTGCGTCATAGTAACTTTGAAACTCAATATGCACCAGACAGAGCACTCCAAAGAGTAGAATCTGAAAGAGATTATCCGCTTCAATTTCACGCGGCTCCATCGTGGTCGTCTTGGGTTTCGGAACTCCTTGGTACTGGGCTTCGGGAAACAGCCATTGAATAAAATGGTCTGGATTTTCCCCAACCAGCCGTTTCGAACTACGATCCCATCTTCCTAGCATACGATATCATATCCTCCTTCAAGTGTACCATAGCCTTTTTCCTCTGTCGAGGTTGGCAGTGGTCTTGTTTATGGAGGC
>JBBQXY010000121.1:0-18648 GCA_038209195.1 Ktedonobacterales bacterium
CAGCAGTCTCGCAGATTAATGAGACGTAGGTACGCAACCCACGCCGAATCAGCGTTTGATGAATAGCACCAACAGCCAACAACATCGGTATTGGAGCTTGCGTCAAACTGGCAGAGCGGTCACTAATGATAAAGAGGCTGATACCGTCAGCAATAGCAGAGATAGCCTCATTCTCCAGACTATCAAGAGCCGCTTCCATGGCTTTGGGGCCGCCAGCGGCCTCAAAGGTAGCATGCAGTGTACGCAAGCGAAATCCATTGGCCTTCAGGTTGCGTATCGTTTCCAGTTGCGACTCGGTCAAGAGCGGTGTTTCCAGGTGCAGGAGCTGCGCGTGGAGTGGTGTTTCCGTCAAGAAGTTTTGCCGACGCCCCAGGTAGCAGTCCAACGACATCATACTGCGCTCGCGCAAAGGATCAATCGGCGGATTAGTCACCTGGGCGAAACGCTGGTGAAAATAGTCTGCCAATGAACGAGACTGACACGAAAGGGCAGCTAATGGGGTATCATCACCCATACTCCAGATAGGTTCTTTGTTTTCCTGCAGCATGGGTCGCAGCACCATTTCAATATCTTCATGGGTATACCCAAAAAGTTGCTGCTGTGCAAACAATTTCGCGGCATCATACTCTTCGACAGGGGGTGATACCTGCAATTGTGGCAGATGCTCCAGGTGTGCCAGGCGCAGCAAATAGCGATCCAACCACTGCTGGTAAGGTTGACGCTGTGCGAGAGCAGCTTTTACCTCAAAGTCGCGCAACAACACGCCAAATTTGGTATCGACAGCGATGATTTCACCTGGACCCAGCCGCCCTCTCTCCACGACATCGTGTGCATCAGTGGGTATAACACCTGCTTCCGAGGCAAGGATGAGCAATCCCTGCGAGGTCAAGGTATAGCGAGCAGGGCGCAGCCCATTGCGGTCCAGGGCAGCTCCCACGATGCGACCGTCGCTGAAGACGAGTGCCGCGGGTCCATCCCACGGCTCGACCAAGCCAGCGTGATATTCACACCACGCCTGTTGAACACCATGTAAAGCGGCGTCCTGCTCCCAGGCTGGTGGAATTAACATTTGCATGCTATGCAGCAGATCGCGCCCGGAATGCGTTAACAATTCTAACACGTTATCCATTTGTGCCGAATCGCTCCCACCTGGCTGAATGATGGGCAACAATTCTTGCAGTTTACTACCCCAGAGCGGCGAAAACATCGCCGACTCTCGCGCTTGCATCCAATGGCGATTACCCTGAATAGTGTTTATTTCACCGTTGTGAGCCAGCAGACGCATGGGTTGCGCCAGTGCCCATGAAGGAAAAGTATTGGTGCTGTATCGTTGATGAAAGAGAGCAAAAGCACTGGTATAGCGTGGGTTGGCGAGGTCAAGATAGAAGTGAGCTAAATCGCCGGGTGCGAGTTGGCCTTTATAGACAATAGTGTGCAGCGAAAGCGAGGCGATATAACAATCTTTTATCTCTGCCTCTAATAGCCTCCGCTCGATCATACGTTGCGCTTGATACAAGCTCAGTTCGTACTGTTCCAGCGTTAGTGCTTCTGGTCGCTTGAGCAGAATCTGTGCAATAGTGGGAGCAGTAGCAAGGCCTTGCGTACCCAGAACGCTAGTGTTAATCGGTGGGTCGCGCCAGCACAGCAGGGGTAGCCCAAGCTCATCCAATGTCTCGGTGATGATCGAACGGCTCTCCACATACTCTGTTGGCATACGACTTGATGAAGGCAAAAATAGCATACCAACCGCCAGGTCATCAAGTTCAGTTACCGTGATGTTGCGGGCCAGCAGTTCGTCGCGAAAAAGCGTTTTCGGAATTTGCGTCAGCAGCCCAGCACCATCACCGGTTTGCGCGTCGGCATCTTGCGCTCCACGGTGCGTGAGATGCGTTAGTGCTACCAGCGCGGTTGAAACCACGCTATAGCTAGCAACACCAGAGATCTGGGCGACAAAACCGATACCACAGGCATCGTGTTCCCAACGAGCATCATATAGAGGATAAGCAGGATCAGTATCAGAATTGTTCATCGGTTGCCCTCCCAGCAAATGAATCTGCACAGGATCAGATCAGAAGGCACCTTCATTGGGGCCAGTAGATACTCAACGACCAAACAGCACTCGCCTGGATCATTTCATGACAAAATTCGCACGAGGATGCTTTGGTATAAAGTTGAAGCCGAAATTGGGGCAGCATTGAGTCCAGGAGAGCAACATAGCTCACAGCAAAACATGCGGTGTTCTCTGTAAACCAAAGTATAGCATATTTTTCTCGTTCTGAGCAAGGGTTGTGCTACTGCTTTACTGCAAGCAAGCAAAAAGCAAGAAATCAGGCCCCCAACGCTCGTTGGAAGCCTGATTTCTTGTAATGAAAGTATTCCCATGCCGATCCTATAAGTATATACTTATGTAAGTACTGCTCATTCTTCTATAGGTGCGGTGTGTCGGTGCCGATACGCACGCGCCTTGAGACGACTACCGCAAACGGCCATCGAACACCACGCCCCCGAACGATTCTTGGAGGTATCATAGAACGCCTTCTGGCAGCGGTCATTACGACAGGCTTTGAGCCTCACCCAGGTGCCATCCGTCATCGCCGTGAATACGATGCCAACTAAACGGGCAAGTGCGCCCTCCACTCCGGCAATGTCCGGTGTGAGTAAAGGCAATCCATCGTGCTGAAAGCGAACCGTGAGTGGCGCATTGCTGGCCAGATGATTGAGCACCTCGACCTGCTCAGCCAGCACTCCTGCATCATTGTTGGCACGCAAGAGACTGCGTAGTGCTTCACGCAACAGTAAAACACGCCGAAAATCCCCCCCCGTTACCGCAATACCATCCGCCAGCAGACTATGCGCCACCAGCCAGACGCGAAGCTGTTCAGGACTCGCCAGTTCGACGTGCGCACGTCGTTCTCGTCCATATTGGGTATTCACGAGAGCTTGCACCAAAGCTAGTTCCCCTGGCGCAACCTTGCTCCCCTCTTCATACATAACCGTCATCTCTCCACTCCTTTTCTCCAAGCATCGCCAGTATAGCAGATATGCCAGTAACTTTCAAGGTAATTACCCGCATAAAATGTTTCCATCAAAATATACTAACTGGTAACTTTCCAAACAACATACTTGTTTGAAAAAGAAGTGATTACATTTGCGAAGCAAGGCTCCTTGTACGTTCAACAGAGATATGCTATGATCTTTACAACAAATATGGCAGAGGTGTTCTAATTATGACCCAACATCAACCATATGGTCATACCTTGTGGAGGATTATATGGATTACCACTACGACAGCCTGCTTGATGAAGACCCGGAGGTTAAAGAGCGGGTTGCTAGAGGCAAAGTTGAGGCTTTGCAAGAAATGGCCATGGAAGTAGTAAACGATCAATATCCTACGTTAGCCGAATTGGCACATGAGCGTGTGCTACTTATCAAGCAGCCTGAGATGTTACGCTAACTGGTAAAACAAATTTATAAGGCTCCGGACGAATCTACTGCTCGCTGGGTACTCAATACATTTGCGGCTTGATACTTGATCGGGAAACGAACTAAAGAACACTTTCCCATTTTAACGCTTGTCTGTCACAAAGAAGTGGTGGATCGACTCTACTGTTTTTTAACAGGATACATCCTACGACACCAAGGAACTTCAAAGATGGCAGAACAAGTTGACCGCATCGAGAAAGATGCACCACTACGCCAAGACATTCGCATTTTAGGGGACGCGCTAGGCAACGCTATTCAACAGCATGGTGGCAACTCCGTCTTCGAGACGGTAGAGCAACTGCGTCTGGCTTGCAAACGTCTCCGTAGCTGCGCCGAAACCCTACCCTATGCCTCCAAAGGCTCAGCCACTCAACTGCACAATGAAATTGCTATGCTCGATCAGGAAATTACCTCCATCGTAGAGCACTGTGATCTAGATACCACCATTGACGTGATTCGTGCCTTTACCGTGTATTTTCACCTGGTGAACACTGCTGAGCAACACCAACGCATTCGTCGCCGTCTCGCCTATGAAATCAACACGAAAGCCACACCGCCACGCGGTTCACTCGCGGCTCTGATCAGTTTTTTCAAAGAGCATGACCTGAACGCGCACACCACACAACAACTGCTCAACAAACTCTCTATCGAACTGGTTTTTACCGCTCATCCCACCGAGGCCACACGCCGCAGTCTGATTACCAAGTCACGTCAAATCGCCAGCTTACTAGAGCAGCACGATCATATGGACGATATGACGCCGCGCCAACGCGCAGCCTGGCAACGTGAAATGGCAAGCGCAATCTCACTCTTGTGGCGCACAGACGCGGTACGCCACGTGCGCCCACAACCTATTGATGAAATCAAAATGGGCGGCTATTACCTCAATGAAGTGCTCTTCGACGCGGTTCCTGAACTCTATGCCGAACTGGAACAACTCCTGAGCGAAGCATATCCACGAGAGCACCTGAACATCCCACCGTTTCTACGCCTCGGCTCCTGGATTGGTGGCGATCAGGATGGCAATCCAAATGTACATGCCACTACCATGCTGGAAGCCCTACGCTGGCAAAGAACGCAAGTGATAGAACACTATCGCTCATCCATCCAGAGCCTGGCACAGGAGTATTCACAATCCCTCAAACACTGTTCCATTACCCGCGCATTGCAGGAAGCCATTGAACGAGATGCTGCCTTTCTGCCAGAGTATGATCGCGAGCTTGGTGAGCAGACAGTGCAAGAACCCTACCGCCGTATGTTCTCCTTCATGTGGAAACGCCTGGGAGCCACCCTATCACCACCTGTTAGCACGGATAGCGAAGCCGCCGACTATCGAGCACAGCGTGACAGCACAGGACAGAGCCCACACCACAGCGCGGAAGAGCTACTCAATGATCTCTTGCTGGTGCAACATAGCCTGTTAGCCGATGGCGAACAACAGATCGCCCACGGACAACTTGCCACCTTGATCCGCCAGGTGCAAGTCTTCGGATTTTATTTCGCGGCCCTGGATGTGCGGCAACATAGCGAACGCCATGCCTCCGCCCTGGCTGAACTGCTGCTGGTCACTGGCTTACAAACTGTTGATTATACCCAGCTTGACGAGACTGAACGTGTAAAAATAGTCAGCAACCTGCTCAGCGATCCCCGTGTCTTACCCCGCCACGGCCTCCACCTCAGCGCGGAGACCGAACATATCCTGCAAACCTTCGAGACAATTCGCCTGGCACGCGAAGAGTTCGGGGAAAAAGCTATTTCTTGCTATATCATCAGCATGACCCGCAATGTCAGCGACCTGCTCGCCGTCCAGTTCTTTTGCAAAGAGGCCGGCATTACTGCCTTGCCCATTGTGCCACTCTTTGAGACCATTGACGATCTCCGCTCGTGCGCCGCTATTCTGGAGCGCGCCTTCATCCACCCCAACTATCAAGCATGGCTCGCCACATGCTCCAACCAACAACAAGTTATGCTGGGCTATTCCGATAGCAGCAAGGATGGCGGCATTCTGACCTCCAGTTGGGAGCTCTACCTGGCACAAACGCGTCTGGCCGCCCTCGGCACCCGCTACGGCGTCGCGATTACACTCTTTCACGGTCGCGGTGGCGCGATTGGACGTGGCGGTGGCCCTATTTACGAAGCTGTTCTGGGACAACCTGCTGGCACCGTCAATGGACGTATTCGTGTCACCGAACAGGGCGAAATGCTCTCGTTTAAGTATGGATTGCATGCGATTGCGCTGCGCAATATGGAACTCGTCGTGGTCGGTGTCGCGCAATCCAGTTTGCCTGATGCCTATCAACAGCAGGAGCAGTTACAACCCCCGCAGGAATGGTTAGATATACTACACCATCTGTCGGCCCATGCCTTCACCTGTTACCAGGACTTGATCTATCATAATCCCGACTTTTTGCGCTTTTTTGAGCAAGCTACCCCTATTTTAGAGCTAGGGTGGCTCAACATTGGCTCGCGACCCGCTCGCCGCACCAACGGACGTGGCATTGAGGAACTACGAGCAATCCCCTGGGTCTTCTCCTGGATGCAGAGCCGCTACGTCCTACCAAGCTGGTACGGCGTGGGCAGCGCGTTGGAAGCATATCAGGCAGCACACCCAGAAAGCCTTGCACAACTCCAAGAGATGTACCGCTGCTGGCCTTTTTTACGCGCCTTCCTGGACAACCTGCAAATGACGCTCTCCAAAGCAGATATGCATATCGCCCATCACTACGCGCTACTAGTAGAAAACGAAGCGTTACGCGAACGCATCTCTACTGAGATTGTGCAAGAATACGAACGCACACAGCGCATGCTCCTGCACATCGTGGGCGGAAAGGCCCTGCTTGACACTTCTCCTGTCCTCCAACGTTCAATACGCTTGCGCAATCCCTACGTTGACCCACTGAGTTACTTCCAGGTCTCCTTGTTGCGCCGACTACGCGCCGCTGGTGGCCCCCTTATCCTCGATGAGCCTGCGCGCGAGACTGCCACCGACCAGGAACGCGAACGGGCCAACCTCACCTACGCTGTCTTGCTAACCATAAACGGCATTGCCGCGGGCGTACGCAATACTGGCTAGCTTGCGCATCGGCCCTCGTAACTCATAAGAATCATTATGGGAGTTTCACTTTAGTTTCCATTGGTTTGATACAAACCATTTCTAATTATTTGAGCATGCTATGCATTACAAGCGGTCGTATGAGAAAGAAGCTATGCTCCCTCGAACTCTTGTATGCCAAACTGCGGTATGCTATTATCTGCACAAGAAATATGGCAGAGGTATCCTACTATGACCCAACATCAATCATATGACCATGCGTTGAAATCGCTCATGGGCGATCACGCAGCAGAGATCATCCCACAACTCTTACCCGATACCGAAGTCGTCCGTGAGCAAAACGTGGAAATCAAGCGCGAAATGCTGCGTGCTGACCTCGTCTATCTAGTAAAATACAGGGATGAAGCCCATATTCTGAACCTCGAATTACAAACCAATGCCGATGAAGATATGGCACTACGGATGTTGCGCTACCACGTCGAATTGCTCGTTGCCTATCGGCTGCCTGTTCTTTCCGTTGTGTTATACTTATTTGAGGCGAACATTCCAGAATCACCTTTTCGCGAAACCAGCGGCACTGCGAAAGAGGAGCTTCTGACGTTACACTACCGTGTACTCACTCTCTGGACACTTGATGCAAGAGAATACATCGAAAAGCGACTCATAGTCATGTATACCTTTTTACCGGCGATGAAAGATGCAAATGCCTCATTGCTCATACAAGCACTGGAGGAGATGAAGCAACATTATACGCAACCTGAGTTTGTCCGTCACGCTAGTCGGTTTAAAACCATCTTAAACCGATCAAACACTATCTCGATGCAAAACAAGCGCATTGTGGAGGATTACATGGAATACCATTATGACAGCTTACTGGATGAAGACCCACAGATTAAAGAAAAGATGGCCAAAAGTGAACTACAAGGTGAACTGCACGGAGCACAAAAGATAGTCGTTACCTTCCTGGAGGCTCGATTCCCATCTCTTGCGGAATTAGGACAGCAGAAAGTGACACTCATCAGAAGCATGGATATCCTCAACCTGCTGACCAAACAAATTGCTACCGCCCCTGATGAATCCACCGCTCGCTGGCTTTTGGATACAATAGCGGCTTGATGGCAAATAGAGGAGAGAGGAGCATTGGATCAATACCATTTTCCTCTCTCTTTTGATTTTTTGAATTTCTCCAATCATTGACAATCCCCCCTTATGCTGGTATCCTTACTATAGACGATGTACAAGACTGACCCGCGTTGAACGAAAATAGTATGAGACAGGGTACCGACAGCGATCCGAAACAGAGTGGAAGTTCGGAATGGCTACACCTCCTCAGAACGCTTTCGTGAGCGGCTGACCGAAGAAAGCCTTTTTTAACGGATCATATCCAGCATATTTCCCGTTACAGAAAGACAAGTAGGCACAGGTGGGTGGTTCCCATGCAGCAAGATAACCAGCAAAAAGAGGTCTTTCCACCTGTACTACAACGCGGTAAGTATGGGCGTCACCAATGTGTGGTATCTCAATGAGATTGAAATAGAGAAAGACAAACGGGGTGGCACCACGGGTGTGTATCGGAATGCAGTTCTACGCGTTCCAGCGGGCAAAATAACGTTAGCTCTACACTCTCGTCCCTTCTTCAATGTCACGGAAGGGGCGGGATTTTTTATTGCCCATCTCCTTCCAAACAGTTCATCCGTTGAAGGAGTATCAAACCATGGCAAGCACCAATCAGACCAGCACAACCGCCGTCACCAGTAGCGCAACTGACCTGGCCCTGCACAAAATCTCTTCGGTCGATGTCCCACAAGGCAAAACTATCGCCCTGGCCTTCTCTGGTGGTCTCGACTCGACTCTCTGCGTCAAACTCTCCCAATTGAAATACCACGCGAAAAAGCTCATCGCCATCAACGTCAACGTGGGCCAGGGAGAGGACGAGATACAGGAGAGCCTGGCACGCGCCCAGCAGTTAGGCATTGAACCCATCACCATCGATGTGCGACAAGAATTTACCGAACATTGGTTGAGCAAGGCCATCCAGGCCAACTCTGATTACAATGGCTATCCCGTCTCAACATCTATGACCCGCCAGCTTATCGCCGCCCGTGTCGCGCAAAAAGCTCTTGAACTGGGCTGTGATGCCCTCATGGAGGGTTCTAGCGGCAAAGGCAACGACCAGTATCGTATGCACAATGTCTTCAGTCTCTTTGCCCCTGGCCTCTCGATCTTTGTTCCCGTGCGCGACTTTGATCTCACCCGTGGTGAAGAACAGTTGCTGATGGAACACTACGGCGCACCCGTCGAAGAGATCATCGTTGGTGGCGACGACAAAACCATGTGGTGTCGTTCGATTGCCAGTGGCGGCATCGGTCTCGACACCGTGCTGCCCGACTCCATCTGGCTCTGGCTGACCCCACCTGCCAAGGCTCCCGATCAGCCTACCACTCTGACCATCACCTGGCAAAACGGCTTGCCCGTTGCCCTCAACGGCACGCAGTTGCCGCTCGATGCCATCATTGAGCAACTCAACGTCATCGGTGGAGCGAACGGCATCGGCAAAATTGACATGTTTGAGGACGGCATCATGGGCCTTAAATCACGCGAAATCTACGAGGCACCAGCTGCCACCATCCTGCTCAAAGTGCATCGCGACCTCGAACAGTTTTGTTTGACCAAAGAGGAAATTCAGTTGAAACGCCAACTGGATGCCCAATGGGCCAAAATGGTCTATCATGGCGAATGGTTCCACCCGTTGAAAGATGCCATCGATGCCTTTATTGCCAGCACCCAGAAAGCGGTCAATGGCGAATACACCGTTGATCTCTATAAAGGAAACATCGACATTCGCACGCGCTCAGCGTCCAGCGGTCTCTTCTTCCCCGATATCCGCTCGATTAGCAGCGCGAGCTTCAACCAGAAGGAATGCGCACCCGCCGCACACATTCGCGGCCTCCCGTACGAGTTGATCGCACGGCGCAACAAAATTGCCGGTATCGCTTGGGAAGGCTCCACGCAAGGATCACAACAATGACCAAACTTTGGCAAAAAGGCTATCGCCTCAATGAACAAGTGGAACGCTACGAGGGCGCACAAAACAGCTTGCTGGATAGCAAACTGATTCGCCACGATGTCTGGGGTTCGCTCGCCCACGCCGCTATGCTGCAACACATTGGCGTCTTACAAGAGACCGAATACGAGGCACTGCAAAAAGCGCTGTGCAACATCCTGGCTCTGGAGCAGAACAATGCCTTCACCATCTCCCCTGCCGACGAGGACGTTCATACCAGCGTCGAAAACTACCTCGTGGCAGAGGCCGGGGTAGCGGGGAAGAAGATTCACATGGCGCGTTCGCGTAACGACCAGGTGTTGGTAGACCTGCGCCTCTTTGGCAAAGAGCAATTGCACGATATAGCCTACAAGCTCACTGACCTCTGCGCCGTCCTACTGGATTTCGCCCAGGCCCATGCCGACGTACCGATGCCTGGCTACACGCATATGCAACGTGCGATGCTCTCCTCGGTAGGACTATGGGCAGGTAGCTTCGCCGAAGCATTGCTGGATGACGAGCAGTTGCTCTCGACAGCCTATGTTGTCAACGACCAGTCGCCTCTGGGCTCCGCCGCTGGCTATGGCGTCCCTATCGCTATCGATCGCGAATACTCAGCTAAATTGCTCGGCTTCGCCCGTGTGCAGAACAACGTCATTTATGCACAGAATAGCCGTGGCAAGATCGAGGCGGCAATTGTGCAGGCACTGTCGCAAGTCATGCTTGATCTGAGCAAATTGGCCCAGGATATCCTGCTCTTCACCACTGTCGAGTACGGTTTCTTCCAGATACCGCAGGAGCTTTGCACAGGTAGCAGCATTATGCCGCAAAAGCGCAACCTGGGCGTCATGGAACTAGTACGTGCCCGCACACAGACGATGTTGGCCCTGCAACAACAGATCCTCGGCATTGTCAGTGGACTGCCTTCCGGCTACAACATGGATTACCAGGAGACCAAACGACCTTTCATGGAGGCTCTGGCCCTCGTGCAGGACAGCCTGGACATCTGTACCCTGGTCGTGCAAGGGCTTGACGTGAATATCGAGAAGTTGGTCGCGGCCTGTAGTTTTGAACTCTTTGCCGCCGATCGTGCCTATGAACTCACCACGACCGCTAACCTGCCCTTCCGCGATGCCTACCGCATCGTGGGGGCAGAAGTGACCGCGCAGCTTGATCGCCATGTCCCTTTCCAGGCCGAAAGCCAGGAACAGCTTGTCCAGCGACTGGCAAAGCGCAGTCATCTGGGCGGGGCTGGCAACCTTGGCTTAGAACAGGACCGGAATCAACTGGCACATGTACAAGCAGTCTGGGAAGAACGCGCTGCCACGTTCGCCGCAACCATTGAGAAGTTGGTCAGCACAGCACAAGAGGAGTAAGTTATGTCAACTGTCGTACTCGCCTATTCGGGTGGCCTGGATACTTCCGTCGCCATCCGGTGGATTAAAGAACAATATAACCTGGACGTCATTACGCTCACCATCGATGTGGGCAATGATCGCGACCTACCCGCCATCGCGGCACGGGCTGAGCAGATTGGCGCGGTCAAGGCTATGGTGGTGGATGCACGCGCTGACTTTGTGCGCTATTTCGTCTGGCCAGCCTTACAAGCGGGAGCCATCTACGAAGGGCAATATCCGCTCGCCACTGCCCTGGCCCGTCCCTTGATTGGACGGCTCTTGGTCGAGGTGGCGCGTGCCGAGGGAGCGGTCGCGGTCGCTCATGGCTGCACCGGCAAAGGGAATGATCAGGTCCGTTTCGATGTCTCCATTCAAACCCTGGCCCCCGATTTGAAGATTATTGCCCCTGTGCGCGAGTGGAGCATGACGCGTGACAACGAGATTGCCTATGCCCACGAGCACAATATTCCCATCTCGGCGACAAATGCCAGCCCCTACTCGGTCGATCAAAATTTGTGGGGGCGCAGTGTTGAATGCGGCGTTCTGGAAGACCCATGGGCCGAGCCGCCGGAAGATGTCTATGATTGGACAACGTCGCCGAGCGGAGATACACCGACCGAGCCATCCTACCTGGAAATTTCCTTCCAGCAAGGCATCCCTGTCGCGTTGAACGGCGAGGAAATTGATGGATCCGTCTTGATTGAAACGCTCAACAAACAGGCAGGTAGCTACGGCATCGGACGTATCGACCATATCGAAAATCGTTTAGTGGGCATCAAATCGCGCGAAATCTATGAAGCACCGGCAGCAGTGGTCTTGCACGCCACCCATCAAGCCTTGGAGACCCTCACATTGAGCCGCGATCAGGCCCGTTTCAAAGAAATGGTCGCTACAGAGTATGCTCGCATGATCTATAACGGTCAATGGTACAGTGCCCTGCACCAAGACCTTGCCGCCTATGTTCATAGTACACAACGCTTTGTCACTGGTACCGTGCGTGTAAAGCTCACTCATGGGCATTGCGCCATTGTCGGGCGCAAGTCCGAGCATTCGCTCTACAGCCACGGTCTCGCCACCTACGATAGCGGCGATCAATTCGATCACAACGCGGCCTTGGGTTTCATCAAGCTGTGGGCACTGCCGCTCACAACCCAGGCTCAGGTACAGCTATTGCCTTCCGTCGGCTTCGAAGGCAATCTGCTTTCCCTCAATACAACTGATAAAAAGTGATCTTACGACCTACAAATTTTAGCATACGCGCTGCAAAACGTCCTCCTGTGCCAGTCGGTTTCTCGCCTGGCACAGGAGGACGTTTTGCAGCGCGCAGACTAAGTTCTACCCTGCTACCTTAAAGCATTCCCATTAGTTTCAGCACGAGCTTGACGCTAAATGCTATGATCTTCTTACATAATTATCATAGAGAAAGATCGGCACAAGGCAAAAACATGAATATATTCGAGACCATTATCAATCGGCGCAGCATTGGCAAAATGACTGAGCAACGCCCCACGCGTCAACAAATTGAGCACATTTTAGAGGCGGCAACGCATGCGCCCAATCATCATAAAGTGGAACCATGGAGATTTATTGTCCTGGCAGGGGAGGCCCGTGCGGCCTTGGGCGAGGTCATGGCAGAGGCATTGGCAGCCCGTTTAGGGGATACAACACACGATAAATTACCTGCTATACTCCAAAAAGAGCGCACCAAGCTGTTGCGCTCACCCGTTGTCATCGTGGCAATAGCAGAAAAGCCCACGCAACCCAACGTATTGCAGATTGAAAATATCGAAGCCGTCGCTGCTGCCGTACAAAATATGCTGCTCACTGCCGAAGAAATGGGGCTCGCTGCCATGTGGCGTTCAGGTGACGCGGCTTTCGATCCCCTGGTAAAGCAATGGCTTGGCATCACACCGGAGGATACCATTGTCGCGTTCGTGTATCTGGGCTACCCCGCTATCCCTAAACTCGAACGCCATCCCATCCCTGCCACGGAAAAAACTACTTGGTTAGGGTGGGAAGCGTAGAGCCGCGATACCTCGCGGCTCTACTGTCAGCCTAGTACTTGATGAGCGCGAACACATCGTGTCCGTTGAGTTGTTCGCGCCCTTTTAGGAAGGTCAGTTCGACTAAGAAGGCAATGCCAGCGATATGCCCACCGAGCTTTTCTACCAGCTCCATTGCCGCAGAAACCGTGCCACCGGTGGCAAGAAGATCATCCACGATCAACACGCGCTGTCCGGGGCGGATCGAATCGGTATGCATCTCTACGACATTGGTGCCGTATTCCAGTGCATACTCCACGCTCACCGTTTGCGATGGGAGTTTCCCAAATTTGCGCACGGGCACAAAACCGCAGTTCAACAGGTAGGCCAAAGGCGCACCCAAAATAAAGCCACGCGACTCCACGCCTACGACCGCCTGAATACCTGCACCGGCATAATGGGCGGCGAGTCGATCCATCGCTGACCTAAAAGCCGCACCATCTTGCAATAATGGCGTAATATCCTTGAACAGGATACCTTTTTGCGGAAAATCAGGAATATCGCGCACCCAATCTTCCAAACGAATAGCTTCAGGAGTTGATGACATAGCTAAAGCTCTCCTCAACGTGAAAATAGACAACAACATCGGGGGTAGCCAGTAAGCTCTCTGCTCTCCCCCGCGTAACTAATCCTTCGTCATCATCAATGCCAGGATTGGTGACAAGTGTTGATGGGCGTAGAGCAGCAAAATAAACTCTATCTGACTGTCCTCCGCGCATTTGCAGTATACCCCAGCCCACACACTCCTGCAAGCAGTATACCACCCCTGGACTGTAGTCGCTTCTACACCCGCGGTGCTTGCTGCTGCTGCGGATCGAGCGGTTGCAACGGAGACGTGCAATAGGCACAACGCGTAGCCCGCAGGGGTACACTACTCAGACAGTAAGGACAATCCCGCGTATTCGGTGCATCAGGCGTCTTTGATTTGTGTAGCGCGGTCAACACATTGATGGGCTTAACCACAAAGAAAAATATCACCAGCGCAACGATAATGAAACTTATTACCGCATTCAGGAACGTGCCAACCAGAAATGTACTGTGATGCACAGTAAAGGCGTACCTGGAAAGATCTATATTACCGAAAATTCCAATCAGCGGCGTGATGATATCAGCGACAAATGCTGTCACAACGGTTGTAAAAGCCGCACCAATCACAATACCGACAGCAAGGTCCACGACATTCCCACGCAGGATAAACTTCTGAAAATCATTCAACGTTCCCCTGGCGCGATGCCCTACTTCTTGTACAGGGAGATTACTCCAACGTGACATATTTTGCTTGCTCCTTCTTGCAGTACTTTTTGAACAAATTGAGCCAATGGCTCTTACTATTCTATTACACGCATACGTTATCATACTTTAGGTCAAGAGGGCTAATGAAAGGAGAATGTTCCTACCAAGTACCATATAAAAAGATAGCCTTGTCATTCTGAGCGTCGAGTAGCCGAAGCCCTGAGTGAAACGAAGGGGAAGAATCTCCCTGCTCCAACATCGAGTGAGGCTGAGGCCTTGTGCCCAATACATCTCACTCAAGGATACAGCAAGCAACCGTAGGGGCGCGCTAAAGCGGCCCCCACAGACCATTCATACGCCTTGGATTTGACCTTAAGTGAGATGTATTTGGCCTTGTGCCTTTCTAGGGTGACGGACTACGTAGCTACCCTCAATCGAAGTTTGACAAAGCAATGGTGTCCGGGTACAGCAAGGCAAGCACTTGAGTGCGCGTAGCAAAGTGTTCCCCTGGTATACAATAAGGCTTGTCCATTCGTTGCTAAACCGCTACAATGCGATTATGACACTTTACTTCAAACTTACTGGAAATACGTTATGAAACAATCCCACATGGGGAAACACAAGCTCGGCAACCTGCGCCACCTACGCGCCATCGAGATCGCCGAAGGCGCACTACTGGCAGATATTGCTGTCGTTTTTCAGCTCATCGTCCATTATGTACCATTTGTAGGCATCTTCTTTACCCTGCTCGTGCCAGCCCTCTTCACCATCCTGGTGCTGCGCCGTGGATTTTATACGGCACTCATGGGCATGTTTGTGGCTCTTTTCACGCTTAGCTTGATCGTCGGTCTGACCCAGGTACAAATCATGCTGCTGGAAGTGGGGGCAGGTTTATTCCTGGGCGTCACCATGAAATATCGCCTGCACTATATTCCGTTGATCTTACTAGGTGCGACCGGTAGCGCCATTGGCTTGACCAGCCTCACGCTGTTGAGCATCTTACTCTTGGGGCCAACCTTTCTCACCGTCATGCTCAATGGATTGCGCCAGAGCTACGACGCCGCTTTCCGTCTGCTGGACTTCCTGACACCACAGCTTGGACTGGCTACAGCGTGGCATGCCAATGCTCCCACGATCAAACATCTAGCCACGCTATCGCTAGAATACTGGCTCGCCGTGGTATTTTTCAGCAATTTGCTGATCTTGATACCAGTCGTCATTGTCGTCTACTATATTACGGCGTTCTTGGTACGGCTCATGGGCTACGATGTGCGTTCTTTCCCCGACGGTGTGCTCAATCGCATCATCCAATGGCTGATCCGTCTGCTCATCGGCATAGCCTTGAAACTGGGGCTAGGCAAGTACTGGGCCACACGCACGCTCATCAAGGAGCTGCGCCGCCAAAGTATGGGACTTGGGAGGCAAAAAACAACCCTATGAACGTCCTCCCGCTCATCGATTTACAACACATCACCTATGCCTATCCCGTGCAAAAAGTCGGCAATAGCACAGCCCATCGCGTCACTGCACTCCAAGATGTCAGCTTGCAGGTCGCGGAAGGAGAATATCTGGCACTGCTGGGCCACAACGGCAGTGGCAAATCGACGCTCGCTCGCCACTGCAACGCCCTACTCATCCCTAACAACGGACAAGCCACGGTGGCCGGCTATCTTACCAGCGATGAAGCTAACCTGCGCATTATCCGCGATACCGTCGGCATGATTTTCCAAAACCCCGATAACCAGCTCATCGCCACCGTGGTTGAAGACGATGTGGCCTGGGCCCTGGCAGTGCGCGGCTACCCCGCTCAGATGATTCAAGAGCGCGTGACTAAAGCTATGGCAGCAGTTGGCATTACACATCTGCGCAAACTTCCGCCCCATCAGCTTTCCGGCGGGCAACGCCAGCGTGTCGCGATAGCTGGTGTACTGGCACTACAGCCGCGCTGTATTATCGCCGACGAGGCTACCGCACAGCTTGATCCGCTCTCGCGCCGCGAGATTGTGGCACTACTCCATCAACTCAATCAAGGACTCGGCCTGACAATCATCCATGTCACCCATTTGCTCGAAGAGATTGTAGAAGCCGATAGGATCGTCATCATGGAACAAGGACAGATCGTGATGGAAGGTGCGCCCACACAGATTTTCGCGCGGAAAGAACAATTGCGTTCCCTCAAACTGGCTATCCCGCAGCCGATAGCCCTGGCGGCTCGCCTTCGCGACGAGGGTCTACCTATCGCAGCCGAGGCCCTCACCACCGAAGCCATTGCGCGGGAGATACTGCCATGACCGAGCCAATCATCAGCACGAAAAACTTGAGCCACACATATCAAAGCAGTTCAATACAAAAAATAGCCCTGGAGGATATCACCGTAGAGATTGAGCGCGGTAGCTGCGCGGCCATTATTGGCATCACTGGTTCTGGCAAATCCACGCTGGTACAACATTTCAATGGACTGCTCCTGCCTACGTCAGGTACGGTAACGGTGGATGGCATAGCCGTCACCAAGCACAGTGATCTACACCTGCTACGGCAACGGGTGGGCATGCTCTTCCAATTTCCAGAGGCGCAACTATTCGCCCATACGGTGTATGCCGATGTCGCCTTCGGGCCGCAGCGTATGAAACTTGCCAAAAAGGAGATCCGCCAACGTGTTCTCGCCTCCCTGGAAGCGGTCGGGTTGCCCCCACACGAGTACGCACAACGCTCCCCTTTCGGGCTCAGTGGTGGGCAAATGCGGCGTGTCGCTCTGGCTGGCGTGCTCGCTATGTCGCCCACCGTCCTGGTACTCGATGAGCCTACTACGGGACTGGACGCTGATGGGCGCGAAGAGTTCTACTACTATATCCGCCTCATCCAGCAAGAGCAGGGTGTGACTATCGTCCTGGTATCGCACGATATGAGCGAGGTAGCCTCCCTGGCAGATCGGCTCTTTGTCCTGCATAATGGACGCCTCGTCATGCAAGGCACCCCGCGCTCGATTTTTACCCAGGGTAGTAGTAGCACGTTACGACAGTGGGGGCTGACGGTGCCACCCCTTAGCGAGTTACTACAACGTTTACGACAGCAAGGCGTGGCTATTCCTGAAGATATTTTGACACTCGATGAGGCTTTTACCTTCCTCCGTCAGCTAAGCACAATACAGCAAGAGAAGTAATATGTTACAAAACATCACGCTGGGAGTTTATAATCCTGGCAATAGTCTATTGCACCGCTTACAGGCCAGAACGAAGTTTCTGCTCGTGATCTGGCTCACTATCTGCGTGTTCATCGCCAATCAACGCCAGTGGCATTTCGCCCCTTATATCGCGCTGGCAGTGCTGGCCTTGATCGGCATTGTCCTCTCTGGTATCTCCGTAGGGCAGATCTGGCGTCGCCTGCGTTTGCTGCTCCTGCTCATGCTGCTGGGGGCCATTCCATCGCTCTACGCCACCGATAGCACCTTTCAGGTCATCTATGCCTTTGGCCCTTATAACGTCTCATACACGCAACTTCACTGGCTTGTTGCCGCCTATGGCATTGTCCTCGTGCTCTACCTCGTACTGCACCTGCTGCCCATCCCATCTCTGCGCTATTTCATGCATAGCAATTGGGGCAAACGCATTCGTTTTCCGTTCATCCTCCTCACCCTCCTGGCACTAGGTGTACTCTTTTTTACGCGCAATATGCCTGCCTTCAGCACCTTTCCCATTGGCCCTTTTCTAGTTACAGACCAGGGCGTTTGGTCGCTGCTCAGTTTTTATACCGTCCTCATCATCCTCTACATCTTCGCCCTGCTCTTGATGACTACCACAGCCTCCATCGCTTTGATCGAGGGACTAACTGCCTTGCTAACACCATTGCGTTGGCTACGGCTCCCCGTCGATGATTTCGCCCTCATGGTACTGATCGCCCTGCGCTTCATCCCCACCCTTATCGACGAGGTGGAACAACTCATCAAGGCGCAAATGTCGCGTGGAGCCGACTATACCCATGGCTCACTGCGCGAACGCGTGCAAAGCATGATTGCCCTCTTTGTCCCCCTCATGCAAGGCATATTGCGCCGCGCCGAAGAACTAGCTACAGCCCTCGAAGCTCGCGGCTACGCTACCGAGGGCAAGCAAACGCGCCTGCACGAGACCTCGTTTCACCAGATCGATTACACCACGCTGGCCGTAGTCGCGCTGGTCATGGTAGGAGCATTGGTGTTGTAAGGCAAGGTTCAAACGAACTTGACAGTTTCTCATCAACAGAAAGGTTCAGCCTTGTCATTCTGAGCGAAGCGAAGAATCTCGCGGTCGATCGCAACAGAAAGGTTCAGCCTTGTCATTCTGAGCGAAGCGAAGAATCTCGCGGTCGATCGCAACAGAAAGGTTCAGCCTTGTCATTCTGAGCGAAGCGAAGAATCTCGCGGTC
>JBBQXY010000122.1:0-18577 GCA_038209195.1 Ktedonobacterales bacterium
CAATCTGGGCTATCGTTTTTTCTTCTTTGAGCAGTTCTTGGACTACCTGAGCTTTAAAGCTTGCTGTATAGTGTTTTTTCATACGTTCAGTGTATCTTACCCGGCCTCTTTTTTTGGTCTCTTTCTATGGGTCCATTATACCCCTTGTAAAAGCGTAAGCAGCATTCGAACCTCTGAATAAGTACGAAACCAAGGAGTACGTACCTTATAATTTCTTCACTTATATCCTTATGACCTGTCTTTTCTTCATGTATTACCACCTCTTTCAGTTCTTTCTATCGTCTCACTCATCCAATCTTCCATCTTCATCGCTTGCGCCAACTCATTGACTAGCCGAACGCTCTATAAGCTTACCGATATGACCTTCCATTGAGCTACTCAATCACTTTTGCATACACCACCATGCATTTTGCAGCTTCATGATCACTTAGCCAACAAAAACCCACCCCCTTTACTCCTCCCCCCTCCTCCTCTCCAACCACCTCTTAATACCCGCCTCTTTCCCCTGCTGTCCCGGCTCGTAATATTTCCGCCCCTTCAAACTCTCCGGCAGATACTCCTGCAAACGCACACTTGGTGGCCTCTCTGGATCGTCAATCTGCATCTCTTTATAGTAATCGTGCGCGTACTTGTAATCCTTGCCGTAGTCCATATCTTTCATCAACTGCGTGGGCGCATTGCGAATCTGCAACGGCACCGGCTCGTTGCGTGTATTCTGCACATCCGCCTGCACACGAGCATACGCCTCCGTCAGCGCATTGCTTTTAGGAGCCGTCGCCAGGTGGACAACTGCCTGTGCTAAGGCAAGATTTGCCTCCGGCAAGCCCACAAAATGCACAGCCTGTTGCGCCGCGACACACACCAGCAGTGCCTGTGGATCAGCCATCCCCACATCCTCTGACGCAAAACGAATCAGGCGGCGCACGATGTACAGAGGGTCTTCCCCCGCCTCAATCATACGTCCCAACCAATATAAACCAGCATCGGGATCAGAGCCGCGCAAAGCTTTGTGCAGCGCGGAAATCGTATCAAAATGCTGATCGCCGCCCTTGTCATACAGCAAAGCGCGATGCTGCATCACCTCCTCAATTAAAGAAAGCGTAATAGAATTGTCCGCTTTACCTGTCGTCTTCCCACTGGTCTCACTACTTTCATTACTCTCATTACTCCCACTATCTCCGCTCTTTTCCCTACCTTGCGCCGCCAGTTCCAGCACATTGAGGGCCGTACGCGCATCGCCATTGGCAAAGATAGCTATCTGCTCCAGCGCACCCTCCTCTACCGTTATCTGCGCCTGGCCCAATCCTCGTTCAGTGTCGGCTAGCGCACGCCGCAAGATCGTGAGAATGTGTTCTTCGCTCAGTCCCTTGAGTGTAAACACACGACTGCGTGACAGCAGTGCAGCATTTACCTCGAAGCTCGGATTCTCGGTTGTAGCTCCTATCAGCGTCACCACGCCACGTTCCACCTGTGGCAGCACGGCATCTTGTTGCGCCTTATTGAAACGGTGTATCTCGTCAATAAATAAGATCGTGCGCTGTTTGGAGAATTGGCGCAACTTCAGTGCCTCATCCATCACTTTACGCAGATCGGCAACCCCCGCCGAAACAGCACTGAGCGTCACAAAGCGAGCGTTGGTCTGCCGCGCAATAACATCCGCCAGCGTCGTTTTGCCACTCCCTGGCGGCCCCCATAGGATCATCGAAGTAATGTGATCGCCCTCGATATTGCGACGCAGTAACCGTCCTGTCGCCAGCAGATGCTCCTGTCCAACAATCTCATCCAGTGTCCGTGGACGCATTCGTGCCGCCAGCGGCTCCCCCGTTGCCACCGGAAATTGTGAAGCCTGCGCGGCTCCCGTCTTTTTTGTGGCTGCTGGCTTCTCTTGCCCCTCGTCCGACCCAAACAGCGATGATTGATCTGGCATGGTGCCATCCTGTATTCTTTCGTATTCTCTTGCATTTTGTGGGTTATCGCCTATTCCTCAGGGTTATAGAATACCATGTTCTGCAAGGAAAGGAATAGATTCTTCGCCCTTCGCTTCGCTCGAGGGCTTCGGCTACTGCGGCCTCAGAATGACAATTGAAAAGTGTACTCATTCCACTGAGTATTTCTTGAGCATTTTTGCTAGCCCCATGAGAACATCCTGTGCTGAAATCGCTCTATCCAGAACGCACATTGAGCAGTCCTGTATTACACTCGTAGGGTGAAGGAAGAAAGGAGGCAAGTTATATGCCGGGCGCACGAATATTACTAGTGGAAGACGACGAAGTGCTGCGCGATCTGATCAGGCGCAATCTGCAAGCACGTGAGCATGAGGTCTATCTCGCGGGTGATGCCGATACCGCTCTGGCTCATCTAAAGTCCGCGTCGTTCGATCTCATCGTGCTGGATATCAACCTTCCTGATCAAACAGGTTGGGATATCCTGCGTGCCGCACAACGGGAGGGCTGGCTACTGCCACGAGATATCGATGGCGAGGCCCAACGGCTCCCCGTCGTAGTCCTTTCCGCCGTTCGCGTCAGCTCTCACCGCCTGATGGAATTTCGCCCTCTGGCGTACTTGCCCAAACCGTTTCCCATGGAAGCTCTTGTGCGCATGGCTGCGGAGGCAGCCAGTCGCAGAAATGGTACCACGCTCTTTAGCGGGGCCACCATCTATGCAGATGAAACGTAGGGCCCTAGGAGGAATTACATGCTTGATCTGCTCATTGTTGTGGTCACTATTGCCACATTTGTCGTGTTCGCCGTCTTCACTGAGGGCTGCGAGCGCTTGTAAAAAAGGAATAGATTCTTCGGCTGCGGCCTCAGAATGACAATTATGCGGTCTCAGAATGACAATTGAAAGGAGGTTGCGATGAATTCGCCGCTTGAATACATCCTGGTCGGCATTGTGACATTGGCTATTATCGTTTACCTGTTTATTGCGCTACTCGCGCCCGAGAAATTTTAATGTTTATTCTTACCTTTGTTCATGCTAAAAAAGTGAGGGTACACCTATGCCTGTAACACTCAATAGTGTCCTGCAGGTGCTGATCTTCCTGGTCATCGTATTGTTGCTCACCAAGCCGATCGGCCTCTACATGACTCACGTTTTCGCGGGAGATCGCACCTGGCTCTCGCCCGTCTTCGTGCCCGTCGAACGGCTCTTTTACAAGCTCTCCGGGGTCAACCCCGAGGAAGAGCAGAAGTGGACAGGCTACGTCATCGCCTTGCTGGTCTTCAGCCTGGTGGGGATGCTGCTCCTATATCTACTTGAGCGCACCCAACAATGGCATGGGCCGTTATTCAACCCGCAGGGCTTGCCCAATGTCGAGCCACAACTGGCCTTCAACACCGCAGCCAGTTTCACCACCAACACCAACTGGCAGAACTACGCGGGTGAGCAGACCATGAGCTACCTGACCCAGATGGCAGGTCTGACATTTCACCAGTTTGTCTCCGCAGCCGCTGGCATCGCTCTGGCTGTAGCACTGGTACGCGGACTCTCCCGGCGGAGCGCACAGCATCTGGGCAACTTCTGGGTGGACCTCGTGCGCTGCACCCTGTACATTCTGCTACCCATCTGTCTGGTGGGGGCACTCGTCTTCGTCTCGCAAGGCATGATCCAGAACTTTAATCCTTACACGGTCGTGCATACCCTCGATGGGCAGACGCAGCTCATCGCTCAGGGGCCGGTGGCCTCGATGGAAATCATCAAAGACCTGGGTACCAACGGTGGTGGCTTCTTTAACGTCAACGCGGCCCATCCCTTTGAGAACCCCAACGCCTTCACTGCTCTACTGATCATGCTCTGTGAAATCTCGCTGGGCGCAGGTCTATTCTACATGTTCGGCAAGATGGTGGGCAACACCCGCCAGGGCTGGGGACTATGGATTGTTTCAGCCATCCTTTTCGTCATCGGCATTGCGATCATTATCCCTGCCGAACAGAGCGGCAATCCATTGTTGACAAAAGTCGGTGCCAACCAGGTCGTCAGTAGCACGCAGGCCGGCGGCAATATGGAAGGCAAGGAGGTGCGCTTCGGCATCACCGTCTCATCCATCCAGGAAGAAACCACGACGGCCACCTCGACGGGTACCGTCATGAGCTTCCATGATAGCTACACTCCCCTTGGTGGACTGGTGCTGATTAGCAATATTGCATTGGGGGAGATCATCTTTGGAGGTGTCGGCGCGGGGCTTTATAGCATGCTAATGTTCGCCATCATCGCCGTCTTCATCGCGGGTCTGATGGTGGGACGCACACCAGAGTACCTGGGCAAGAAGATCGAGCGTAAGGAGATCATGATGGCGGTGCTCGCACTACTGGTCTCGCCCCTCGTGATCTTGGGTTTTTCCGCCTTCGCAACGGTGCTGCCCGCTGGCATTTCCGGCCTCACTACGGGGGCTGGCAATATGGGTCCGCATGGGCTGACAGATATCCTGTACGGCTTCACCTCGGCCAACGGCAACAACGGCTCCGCCTTCGCGGGCCTCAATGGTAACACGCCCTTTTACAATTGGACGTTAGGCTTTGCTATGCTCATTGGTCGCTTCGCCGAAATCATTCCGCTCATGGCCTTTGGCGGTTCGTTGGTCAAGAAGCGGATCGTACCCGCGGGATTGGGTACCTTCCCCACTACGGGTCCGCTCTTCGTGGCACTTATGATTGGCGTGATCCTCATTGTTGGTGCCTTGACCTACTTCCCGGCGTATTCCCTTGGACCCATTGTCGAGCACTTGTTGATGCAAGCGGGGAGGACTTTCTAAAATGCAAACGGATATGAAGCCTGATGCGGGCGCAAGCCAGCCAGAAGTCAAACAATGGAAGACGCGCCGCAAAGGAGAAATCTCCATCTTCGACCCGACGATTTTTCGCCGCGCAGTGCCGGACTCCTTCAAGAAGCTGGACCCGCGTGTGCAGGTCAAGAACCCTGTCATGTTTGTCGTGGAGATCGGGAGTGTAGTCACCACCATCGAGTTCGTGCGCCTGCTTTTTACGCAGCCCACCGCCTCGTTTACGAGCGGCCAATTAACTGCTGAGCGGCTCTTTGTGCTGGCGGTAGCCATCTGGCTCTGGTTCACGGTGATTTTTGCCAACTTCGCCGAGGCTATGGCTGAAGGACGCGGCAAAGCACAGGCCGATACGCTGCGTAAAGCTCGTTCCACTACCCTCGCCAAACGCCTCAGTAGTCGTGACCGCTTTAGCCCGACGCAAGAGGTCGCGGCCCCTGAACTGCGCAAGGGCGACCTCGTGCTGGTCGAGGCTGGGGATGTCATTGCCGGCGATGGCGAAGTGGTGGAGGGCGTGGCCTCGGTTGACGAGTCCGCCATCACCGGAGAATCTGCCCCCGTCATTCGCGAAAGCGGCGGCGACCGCAGTGCCGTGACCGGAGGAACACGCGTCCTCTCCGACTGGATCATCGTGCAGATCACCGCCAACCCTGGCGAGACCTTCCTTGATCGCATGATTGCGCTGGTCGAGGGCGCGAAGCGGCAGAAAACCCCCAATGAGATCGCCCTTAACATTCTCATTGCCAGTCTGACCATCATCTTTGTCCTAGTCGTGGTCTCTCTCGAACCCTTTGCCATCTACTCCGGGGCGGCGGTATCCGTCACCACGCTGATTGCACTCTTGGTCTGCTTGATCCCAACCACCATCGGCGGCCTGCTCTCGGCCATCGGTATCGCGGGCATGGACCGCATGGTGCAGCGCAATGTGCTGGCTATGAGCGGACGTGCCGTCGAAGCGGCTGGCGACGTGGATGTCCTCTTACTGGATAAGACTGGCACGATCACCCTTGGCAATCGCCAGGCAAGCCGTTTCGTTCCCCTCAAAGGCGTGGACGAGCAAGACCTGGCTCGTGCCGCCATGCTCTCTAGCCTCTCGGATGAAACTCCGGAGGGCCGTTCCATTGTGACGCTGGCGAAAGAGCACTATGGCCTGACCGACGAGGTGGCTATCTCCGCTACCTTCATTCCTTTCTCGGCGATGACACGCATGAGTGGCGTCGATCTCAATGGATCCGCTACGAATCAGGTTCATCAAACGATACGCAAAGGAGCCGGCGACTCGATTGCTGCCTATGTCGCGGAACACGGTGGAACGAGTAGCGACGAACTGCAAAGCATCGTCAGTAGCATCGCCAGTGCTGGCAGTACGCCCCTGGTTGTCGCGGAAACGCAGACTGGCTCTAACGGTGCGGGCGAGACAGCACGAGTGCTGGGCGTCATCGAACTCAAAGATATCGTCAAAGGCGGTATGCGCGAACGCTTCGATCAGTTGCGTCGCATGGGCATTCGCACGATCATGATCACCGGCGACAATCCACTCACCGCCGCCGCCATCGCCAAAGAAGCTGGTGTTGATGACTTCCTGGCTCAGGCCACCCCTGAGACGAAGATGAAACTCATCCGTGAGCAGCAGAGCGGTGGGCGCATGGTAGCGATGACCGGCGATGGCACCAACGACGCTCCCGCCCTCGCTCAAGCCGATGTCGGTGTGGCGATGAATACGGGTACCCAGGCAGCTAAAGAGGCCGCCAACATGGTTGATCTCGACTCCAACCCCACAAAATTGATCGAGGTCGTCGAGGTTGGCAAGCAACTGCTCATTACGCGTGGCGCACTGACCACCTTTAGTATCGCCAACGATGTCGCCAAGTACTTCGCGATCATCCCGGCAGCTTTCGCCGTGACGTATCCAGAGTTGAATGCTCTCAATGTCATGCACCTGGCGACGCCGCACAGTGCCGTGCTCTCAGCCGTGATTTTCAACGCCCTGATCATCGTCGTCCTGATCCCGCTGGCATTGCGCGGAGTGAAATACCGTCCCATCGGCGCGGGTGCGCTCTTGCGTTGGAATCTGTTAGTCTATGGCCTCGGTGGCATTATCGTCCCATTCATCGGCATCAAAGCCATCGACCTGATCTTGCAAGTCTTACACCTGACGCTTTGATGCTTCACTTAAGCGATGCCGCGCGGTTTCCAGGGCGACCGCAAGGGTCGCCCCTACTATACACGAGGCGGCTCGCAGAGCCGCTTTCCATGGGAAAGGGGCAACCGGATATAGTAGGGGCGACCCGTGCGGTCGCCCTGGTGGGGGGACGATATGGACGCAATTCAATGCACCCAGCGTTCCCAGCATTAAAAAAGGAAAATCCATCATGAAAACATTTTTGAACAAATATATACGCCCAGCGGTGGTACTCACCTTGCTGTTGACCGTGCTGACTGGCCTGATCTATCCTGGCGTCATCACGGGACTGGCCCAACTCATCTTCCCCTATCAGGCCAATGGCAGCCTGCACTCCGTCAACGGGAAGCTGGTCGGCTCCGATCTGATTGGGCAGTACTGGACATCTACCAGGTACTTCCATGGTCGGCCTTCGGCGACGTTGAGCGCGGCGACTGGTAAGCCCGCGCCGTACTCTGCCGACTATTCGACTGCCTCCAACCTGGGGCCGACCAATGCAAGCCTGATCACTACCGTACAGCAGCGCGTTGCCGCCCTCAAGAAGGAGAACCCAAACGCGCCCGCCGGTCCAGTGCCGATTGACCTGGTCACGACCTCCGCGTCAGGACTCGATCCCGATATCACGATTGCCGCTGCACTTTACCAGGTGCCACGCATCGCGCAGGTGCGTGGTCTCAGCCAGGACACTGTCACTCAGCTCGTCATGCAGCACGAGCAAGGACGCTTCTTGTGGGTCTTTGGTGAGCCCTATGTCAGTGTCCTCAATTTGAATCTGGCACTTGATGCTTTAAAATAAGGGTATTATGGCGAAGCAACAACCTGACGAACAACAACGCGAAGAGGGGCGACCCGATCCCGAGGAACTCCTCAGACGCTATAGCTTGCAGGATGACGACGAGGACGAGGACGCGGACGCAGACAATGATATGTCTGCGTCCCCCGCGACCACTGCTGCTCACCAAGACAGTCATCGGCGCAAGCGCGGAAGGCTACGCGTCTACCTCGGCGCGGTAGCTGGCTCTGGCAAAACCTATGCCATGCTTAACGAGGGACATCGCCGCGAGGGCCGCGGTACCGCCGTCCTCGTGGGCTATGTGGAGACGCATAATCGTCCCCAGACGCAGGCCCAACTGGGCGATCTTGAGGTCATGCCGCGCCGACAAATCAGCTATCGGGGCGTCACGCTTGAAGAGATGGATACAGAGGGCATCATTGCCCGTCATCCCAGGGTGGTGCTCGTCGATGAACTCGCTCATACCAATGCCCCTGGTTCAAAACATCCTAAACGCTATCAGGACGTTGAGGACCTCCTTGCCGCTGGCATCGACGTCGTCACTACCCTCAATATCCAGCACCTGGAAAGCCTGAATGACCTGGTAGCCAGTATCACTGGTGTGCGTGTGCGCGAAACCTTGCCTGACCGTATCCTCGATCAGGCCGACGAGGTAGAACTTATCGATATCTCGCCCTATGCCCTGCGCCAGCGTATGAAGCACGGCAATATCTATCCCCCTGAACGCATTGACACCGCCCTCAAAAATTTCTTTCGCGAAGGCAACCTGACAGCCCTGCGCGAGCTGGCCTTGCGCCGAACTGCCGAAAAGACAGAGTCGCAATTGCAAGAATATATGGTCGATCATGGCATCAGTCAACTATGGCCCGCCAGTGAGCGCGTCCTCGTGGGCTTCGATCACCGCTCGCATACCCGCGAGGTGCTACGCGACGCGTGGCGACTGGCACACGGCCTGCATGCCGACCTGATCGCCGTCTCTATCCAACCCGAAGGATATCTCGCCTTCACTGGCAAGCTCATCAGCTTCATCAAGTTTGGTAGAGAGGCTCATAAGTATCGCGCCGCCGCACAACGTCGCTTGGAAGAACATGCCATATTCGCCGAAGACCTGGGAGCCGAGGTCATCCGCACCAGTAGCCGTGATATTGCCAAAAAGCTGGTCGAGGTGGCCCGCGAACACCAGGTGACACAGCTTGTGCTGGGCCAGCCAGCCCGCAGCCATTGGGAAGAACTACTCCGTGGTTCGATCATCAATCGCGTTTTACGGCTCGGCACCCATATCGATATCCATCTTGTACCCCGCAGCGGCGAGGAATAGACCAAGTCGGCACGATGGAATAAATCTCACGAAGAGCATTGTATGTACTGTGTAGTTGGAAATACCCTTTAGATTATTTGGAAAAATGGAGAAACACAGTATGCTTCTTGATCTCTCGCAAACACAACACGCCCATATTGACCAACGGCTCCGCTCAGAGCTGATCGTCTGGTTAAACACGGTTCGTGCCGATGGACGCCCCCATAGCGTCGCCGTCTGGTTCCTCTGGGACGGCGAACAATTTCTGATCTTCAGCCGCCCCAAAACCCAGAAGGTACGCAACGTACGGCAAAATCCCCATGTCGTACTGGCCCTCGACAACACCGACAATGGCAGCGATGTTATCGTCATTGAAGGTACAGCGGAACTCATCACCGATCCCGATGTAAACTCTACTATCGCCGCCTACTCCGAAAAATACGCCGCAGAATTAAAGGCCATGGGCTGGACTGCCGAAACCATGGCTCAAGACTTTTCACTGGGTATCCGCATTACACCAACAAGACTCATCAACGTGGTATAGCGAGTTCCTCTATAACGTACTCACCGGGTCAATATCAACAGCCCAGCCCGGCGTGTCCAGCACGCGCAGTAATGGGTGCAGATCGGGGCCGCGTACAATCATCTGCCAGCGGTACTGGTTGCGCACCCGCTCCATCAACGCCGGAGCGGGTCCCACCACGTCCGTATCGGCTAACCCCAATCGCTCAATCCACGCGTCCACCTGTTCGCGCAATAAGAAGGCCTCATTCTGCGAACGGCGTCTGTTCTCGTGGCTATAGGTGAATTTCACGAACTGGCGGAAGGGTGGATAGCCATAGCGACGCCGCGCCTCGATCTCGGCGGCGTAGAATTCGTGGTAATCGTGGCGCGAGGCCGTATCAATACAAAAGTGCTGCGGATTAAACGTCTGGATAATGACTCGTCCAGCCTCCGCGCCGCGCCCTGCTCGCCCCGCCACCTGCGTCAACAGTGAAAACGCTCGCTCCGCGGCAGCGAAATCTGGCAAGTTGAGGGCGATATCGGCTGAGATGACGCCCACCAGGGTGACACCGGGTAGATCAAGCCCCTTGGCAATCATCTGTGTCCCGACCATAATATCGGCCTCCCGGTTGGCAAATCGGTCGAGCAATGCCCGGTGGGCGCGATGGTCGCTGGCGGTATCGCGATCCCAGCGCAGCAACCGCGCCGTGGGAAAACCACGCTGGATAGTATCCATCACCTTCTCTGTCCCCAGCCCAAAATAGCGTATGCCCGCGCTCCCACATTGCGGACAGGCATGCAATACCTTATGCTGGCTATTGCAGTAATGGCACAGCAGGATGCCCTCCGTTGAGTGGTAGGTCAGCGGTATATCGCACCGCTCACACATCGCCACATAGCCACAATCCCGACACAGCACACAACTTGCCGCTCCGCGCCGATTGAGAAAGAGGATAGCCTGCTGACCTGTGCTCAAAACCTTTTCCAGTTCGTACTGTAAACGGCGACTGATGATGCTGGTGTTACCGGCATGGAGTTCGTTGCGCAGATCAATAATCTCTACCGGTGGCAGCGTTGCCCCAATGCGCCCCGGCAACTCTACCAGCGCGTACTCTTCCTGTTCCGCACGGTAGAACGTCTCAACGGAAGGGGTCGCACTACCCAGCACAACCGGAATTTGCAAAATATGCCCCAGCGTAATCGCCGCCTCGCGAGCGTGATAGGTTGGGCGTTGTTCGCCCTGTTTATACGCTGGCTCGTGCTCCTCGTCGAGGACAATCATGCCCAGTTCAGGCACCGGCGAGAACAAAGCCGAGCGCGACCCGATCACCACATCGACCTCGCCAGCACGAATTCGCCGCCACTCATCGTAACGCTCCCCCACGTACAGGTCGCCGTGTATAATGGCCACCCGTCCCGGAAAACGACCGGCGAAACGCTCGATGGCTTGCGTCGTCAACACAATCTCTGGCACCAGCACAATGCCGCGTTTGCCCTGCGCGATAATGGCTTCTAAAGCCTGGAGATACACCTCCGTCTTACCACTACCGGTAACGCCGTGCAGCAATATGGGCCTATTCGCGTGAACGTCCCTGGACATCGCACCCTGCATAGGTCGCAACCCCAAAATATGTGCCAGTGCATCTTTTTGATCGGGCGTCAGTGGCAACGGTTTGCTTGCCGGAAAAGTACGCCCCCGCAAAGGATCACGCTGCACCTCCACATCTTCAATCGCCACAATCTGCTCTTTCACCAATGCCTGCAACTGCGCTGCTGTCAGCTTGCTCGCTTTACACAGCTTGGTCGGCGCCCAATACGCGTTATCGCCAGCACCATTGTTGCCATAGTGTAACAAACCGACCGCCGCCAGTTGCCTTTGCGCCAGCAGGGCGACATGGTCTTGCGCTGTCAACGTCAGCGTCGCCGTCGGCGCGGGTAACGCCCACGGATCTGGCATACTCTTCTTAGGCCGCTTGCGCACATTGTCAGCAGACATTGGCACCTCCACGGGTGTGTAGCTCTGCTGCAACACCGCCTCGGTCTTCCGCTGCCACGCTGCCAGCACCTCGCCTTCAGCCACCAAACGCACAATCCGCCGCCGCCGTTTCTTCGCCTGCGGCGCCGTTAACTGCGCCTCGCGCTCGATCAGACCGCTCTCCAGTGCCTCTTTCAGCACCTCCCTCGCCCGTTTCACTCCCAGCATCTTTTTGAGCTGCTCAATATCCAATTCCCCATCCGCCAGCAACAGACCAATCAAGGCCTGTAACCGCAACGAGGTTGGCTGCGCGTTTTCCGAGCTATCCGAGTTACCCAGGCTATCTCCCACCTCCACCTGGCTACTCTTCGCCAGGTGCAACACAACCTGCGAACGTTGCGTCAAGCCCGGCGGCAACATCATAAAAGCCGCTTGCGCCAGTGGTGCCACATAATATTCCGCTATCCATTCCGCCAGGGCGCGTTGGTGTGGCAACAACACTGGCTCCACATCCAGGATAGCAGAGATTGGCCTCAGCTCATATTCTCTCTCGTTCTCATTTTCATCCCCATCCTCAAGTATCTCATCCTCCGACCCGCTCGCTATGCGCCAGACAATGCCCTGCACCAGCCGATCCCCATACGGAATCGCCACCAATTGACCGGGGCGAACTGTATCCTCTAGCTCGGCTGGCACACTATAACTGAGCAATGGTTGCTCATTGTGCCAACTGGCGGCAGAGGTCAGCACGTAGGCCACCATGTTATCTTCTTTCAAATTCATGCTCAAGCGCGGGCAGGCTCATATGTACCATTGTGGGACGACCATGGCAACAGCTATACGGTGCATTCGTATGCTCTAATTGTTCAATCATCTCTCGCATCTCGCTCACCGTCAGAAAATAATTGGCCTTGATCGCCGCTTTACAGGCCACATTCGCCAACGCGTATTCCTCCCACGTCTCTGTATGCCCCTCGCCTGCGTGTTCGGGCGCGGTCAAATCTCCCAACAGTTCATGCATAGAGCGTGCATTCATTTGCTTGACCAGCACACCGGGTACCGCTCGCACCGCTAACATGTTCACATCCCCAATTTCCAACGCGAAGCCGATGCGCTCTAGTCTCGGCAACTGCTCCTCTATCGCCTCTACCTCCGTCGGCGCAAGCTCCAACTGCAACGGCGTCAGCAATATCTGTGAGATCGGACTGCTAGCCTGCAATGCCGCCACCATGCGCTCCAACAGAATACGCTCGTGCGCCGCATGTTGATCGATCAAATACAAACCATCCTGCCCCTCGGTAACAATATAACTCTGCGCCAACTGCCCAATCACCCGCAACGCAGGCAACCGCCGCCCTCCCATCCCCACTTCCAGGGTACCCGCAAGGGGGCCTTCATCATCCCCCGGATGCGGCTCCCCTACCATGGACGGAGATTCCCTGGTGAGCTCAAATGGGTGCTGAACCTCAGGCTGCTCCCTTTCCGTCGGCTTCGCCGCTTGCGGCGTACTACCGTCCATGGTAGGGACACCCTTTACGGGTGTCCTGGGGATGGGGTGGTGCTGGGCTGGCTTGGTTGGCTCCGCCTGCCTAACATGGCTCTGCCACAACCGCGACAGCAGCGGCGGCTTGCTCCCACTCTCCTCTTCAGTCACGGTGAGCCAGGGATTGTCGTGCGGAAAGGTCGGCGTATCACTCTCACTCGCTTCACTCTCATCGTTATCAACTGCCGCAGGTTGCTCTTCACGCTCGTCCAGCCCATCATCATCCCTGTCGGCAATCACCTCTCCCGCTACCGCAGGGCCAGCAGTTTGGGCCTCAATATCTTGTTTGCTCTTCCCTGCCCGATTGCCATCGCCCCACGTAGGCATCGCCGCCTCCACCAGCAGCCCATTGCGCACCGCCCGTTGTACCGCGGCATAGACGCGTCGCTCCCTCAAGAAACGAATCTCCGTTTTAGCCGGGTGGACATTCACATCCAGCAAAGCAGGATCGAGCGCGATATTGATCACCGCGATCGGATGCCTTCCCGCCAGCAGCAGCGAATGATACGCCTCCTCGACCGCCGAGGTCAGCATACGGCTGAGCACCCAACGCCGATTGACAAAGAAAGAGATGTGCTGCCGCGTACTCTTATAACAGGCTGGCAGGCTGGTATAGCCGCTCACAATCGGACGTTCTGGATCGTTATCGCGCTCGTCGCCGTCCAGACTGCTAATCGGCACCATCTGCTCCGCCACCTGCAAACCATAGACCTCTATCAACGTGCTAACCAGTTGCCCATCGCCAGGTGTCGCAAAGATTTGCCGCCCATCGCTAAACACGTTAAAGCGAATTTCGGGATAGGCCAGCGCGTACTGTTCCAGCATATGGTGACAGTGGCTCACCTCCGTATTGCGACCCTTCAAAAACTTGAGCCGAGCAGGTACCGCGCTAAAAAGGTTGCGCACCGTCAGCGTCGTCCCCTCCGGTGAAGCGGCTGCGCTCACCTTAGAAATAAGCCCATCTGCCGCACTGATCTGTGCGCCTTGATCCGCGCTCCGATAGCGACTGAGCAGCGTAACCTCTGCCACCGCCGCAATACTCGCCAATGCCTCGCCCCGAAAGCCCAGCGAACGAATACGCTCCAGATCATCAATCTGCGCCACCTTGCTCGTCGCATGACGTGCCAGGGCCAACGGCAACTCCTCGGCAGCAATACCAGAGCCATTATCGACGACACGAATCAGTTGCAGCCCCCCGTTCGTCAAATCCACACGAATCTGCCTCGCTCCCGCGTCAATACTATTCTCAATCAGTTCTTTCACCACCGACGCGGGTCGTTCTACGACCTCGCCCGCGGCAATCTTCGCCGCCACATCCGGCGCAAGCTGACGAATTGCCATACTCAGTTCTCCCAACACAAAATAGACATCCTACAACCTTAAGAACGAGTGTTCACACCACATTATAACATCTTCGGGCGTGCAGAGGGCAGCGCCCTTTGCCGGGGACTGGGGTGTCCCCAGAAAACTCTTCTTCTCTCATAGCCGCCGCAGGCGGCAAGCAGATAAAACACACCGAGAAGAAAAATAGGGTAATTACCTGATGCTTTATCAGCAAAATTTGCTATAGTATGAAATAGCAGAAAAATTCATCGTAAAACATTACACCATACGCCGCCAGGGGGAAGACCACATGCCAAATTCCGCACCTTATCAAAAGGTAAAGGTCACCACCGAAATAATCTCTATCGCCGACGCCTGCCTTGGCGGATTGCACGGACGGTCAGCCCTACTGATCGGACCATCCGTGCAACGCCACCCCTACAGCATATTACTACAACAAGCAGGCATGAAATACATCTACCAGGAAGATACACCCGCACCCACGCACGTCTCCCCCATTCTTCCACACATACAACTCTTGATCAGCATCCCCAGCCCAGACCCTACCTCTAACGTGCCACTTCTCACCGCATCCTCCATCGCCAAAGGTTGCATCGGACGACGCACCCCCCTGCTCATCTTAGATTTGGCATCCGTACCAGCCTCCTCCGTCGAGGAACTGGCTGGACTTTTACCCGCCGTCTGCCTCTACACACCCACAGACCTGCGCCACATCCTAGCTAAATTAGGCATCAAATGATTCTCATTCCATCCTAACAGCATCTTGCATATTATGGTAAACTACGATTGGTAGGATGTTCGCACCCTTCTGTTTTTAGCTAATATAGTATTGAGGAACCCATGGAAGTTATTAAAATCTCACCCCGTGGCTATTGTTACGGGGTTGTTGATGCATTACAAATAGTGCGCCAGACCGCGAAAAATCCCAATGAACCGCGTCCAATCTATATTATTGGTCAGATTGTTCACAATCGCCATGCCATTGAGGAATTGACCAACCTGGGCGTCATCACCCTGGATGGACCAGATCGGGCCAGCATCCTGGAACAAGTCACAGAGGGTACCGTCATCTTCACTGCCCATGGCGTCTCCCCGCTCGTCAAACAGCAGGCCAGGGAGCGCGGACTACACTGTATTGATGCCACATGCCCCGATGTCACAGTGACGCACGACCTCGTCCGTGACCTCGTCGCAAAAGGCTATTATATACTCTATATCGGCAAAAAGGGACATCCCGAACCCGAAGGCGTGCTGGGCGAAGTGCCGGGCCATATCAGCTTGATCGAAGACGAGTCCGATGTTGACGCATTGCACCTCACACCCACACAACTAGAAAAACTGGCCGTTTCGACCCAGACAACTCTTTCACAATGGGATACCCGTCGCGTCATTTCCTATATTAAAACCCACTATCCACAGGCGGAAGTCCATATCGACATCTGCCCCGCCACGCAGACGCGCCAGGAAGCCGTCGTGGCCCAGGCTAAAGGGGCCGACCTGACCATTGTCGTAGGCGATCCACGCAGCAATAATACCAATCGCCTGGTACAGGTCTCCCAGGAACTGGCTGGCGTCCCAGCGGTCCGTATCGAAGACCTTTCACAACTCGACCCGGCATGGCTCAAAGGGAAAAAGCGCGTGGCCGTCACCGCCGGCGCATCAACACCCAGCCAGTTGACACGAGAAGTCATCCGCTATCTCGAACAATATGACCCGGAAACCTAGAGGTAGGTGTAGTATATGCATTCATTTAAACAAACAGTAGCAGGGTATACAGAACAAGAGCTTGAAACCATCTTTCACCTGTGGGGCATGGATGGCCTGACCGACAGCAATCGCCTCAAACTATTGGAGCAGCGCATCAAAGACCCTATCGCAGCCCGTTTTGTGTGGGAATACCTCTCGCCAAGCGAAAGCTCCATCTTATATCGCACGCTCACCACCTCCGCACGTTCAGGTGTGCGACGCGATGCGACCCTGAAGAAATTACAAATGCCAGTTGAGCATTTTGACGCGACCATAACAGCACTCAAGCGCAAGGCCCTCATCTGGGAAGATACCACCAAAATACGCAGTGAAAAAGCACCCACGCGTACCACCGGTAAAGTGACCACTATCTACGAGGATGTTTCCTTGTTACATGCCTATGAAGAAAGCATGGACGCCCTCTATACCGGCGGCAAGGAAATGTTCTCGTCCAAGTCCGACCGCTCAGAAATGACTCTGGACAAGATTTTAGCCGCGTCTTATCCTGCTAATGAGCTGGATAAGGTCGCGGAACTGTATGGCGTTGGCACTCCAGTGGGCTACTATTATTCGCGCGTGGAAGTTCGTGCCAAGATCGAGGAAGAACTGATACAACCTGCCGGTGCCTATGAAATACTCCAGAAGCTCGAACCCACCCAACGCGATCTGCTCAAGTGGCTCTGTGCGCAAGGTGGCAAAGTAACCATGCAGTCTGTCAGGCAACAAACCGGTAGCGACGATTCGACACTCTACACCATACTCAGCACCTTGGAAGCATACGTACTTGCCTTCGATACCTTTTCGGAACAGGAACGGGTACTTTTTATCCCGTCAACGACTCTGGAAAGCCTGAAACAGGCCACGACGCTAGACCCGGCTACATTAGTACCCGTCGGCTTGCACCCCTTGGCTACCCCACCGCAAGCTATCCGTAGCGAGATGACCCCCATCTTGTACGATCTGGCTATCATTGTAGGCGCGGTCTACCAGCAAACCATCGAGCCGACGCAAGCTGGAACTATCCCCAAGCGCATCGCCAACAAAATTCAACCTCTGCTGCATGGTCAGCCGCGCACGCGCTATATGGATGTCGAGAATGAATATCTTGAGATGGTCTATAACATCGCGCAAGAGCTTGGCATCTTACGCCTCGTCAAGCCCGTTTTGGATGGTGTGAAACCCCATTTTGAGTCTGGCCCCCAACTGGCTGCTTGGTCACGTATGGACATGGCGGAACAAACTCGACAGTTAATTGCATGCTGGATTAAAAGCTTTAGCTGGCTGGATATTCGTGGCATACACTTCAGGCAGTCAGACCCGTACTACTGGAACCCTATGCCATCGCGTACTTCCATCCTGGAACAACTGCGTAAGTGCATCCCTGGTCAGTGGTACAGTACCGCCGGTCTCCTGCAAACCATGTGGGACAAAGACCCCTTCGAACTACGTCCAACACGCTATAATATGCATCCCGCCGAAAAACAGAAAACCCAGGCCCTACGCGTAAAATGGAATACCAGCGAAGGCGAGGTCTACGTTGGCCTGCTCGCCTCCACCCTCTACGAACTGGGCATTGTCGCCCTTGGCTACGAGGGCGAGCTACCACCTGTCCCCGGAAAACCCGCCAATCCCACCTACTTCATGCTCACCGAACTGGGAGCCGCCGCCCTCGCATCAAGCGAGACGCAAACCACCGCGCCCAAAAAAGACAAAAAAAATAAAACCAATGCTGCTGACGCTCCAGTACCCCCAGCATCAGCCATAGCACCTGCGTCGAACGGTCATCGTGTGCTGATCTTGCAACCCAATTTTGAAATGTTACTCCTGCAACCGGATATGCCAATCTTATACAGCGTGCTACCGTTCGTACAGGTTAACCAGATTGAGATGGTCAGTCGCCTCACGCTTACTCGCGCCTCCGTCTTGCACGGCATTGAAAAGGGACTGGATATTGAGCAGATATTGCACATTCTGGCTGAGCATAGTCAAAAAGAGGTGCCGCAAAACGTGGCCTATACACTGCAAGATTGGGTGAAGCTCTATAAAGATGTGCGTGTTTCACAGGTTCTGCTGCTGGAAGTGTCGAGCGAGGCAGTAGCCGACGAAATTTGCACATCGCCCAAATTACAAGCCTTTAACCTGCGCAAACTTGGCTCGCGCCAGGTAATTGCCAGTAACGATATCAACCTGCCAGACCTGCGGCGCATCCTGGAAAAGGAAGGTATCCTCGTCCATATCAGTGGCGATATCGTTACCCGCCAAAATCGCTACACACCTACCTACTACGGTCGATAAACTCGGGACGGCATGGATTTAGAGGTGGGGGGGGGGGAGACGGCCCACGGGGAGACGGAAAAAAAAACGCCCCCACAAAAAAAAACCCCCAACGCGGGAATAAAAATAGAGAAGAAGGAAAAAA
>JBBQXY010000123.1:0-18524 GCA_038209195.1 Ktedonobacterales bacterium
TACGGTCCGTGGGTAGATGTGTTGCGTGCGGTGGCGAGAGGTTTTGGCTAGTTCTGAATAGATAGCGAGATGTGGTAGATGTCAGCAAGTATTATTACAACTACGGGAACTTCTGATGAGAAGAGGAAACGGGCTCCGGCGGTGCGATGGCCGGGTATTCTCATGTGGAGTGTGCTTGCAGTCCTGTTAGCTCTGGCTATCTGGATGCGCTCGATTGGTCTAAACCTGCCTTTTGATAGGGATGGGTATGACGAGGGTGTTTACTGGCAGTCTTTACTGGCGATGCGGGCAGGCTACACGCTTTACGGTCAGATATTTTATTCGCAGCCACCTTTCTTTCTTCTTTCCACGTATCCCCTGTACATTCTGCTTGGCGGCTCCCTCTGGTCGGCACGGATGAGTATTGCAGTGGTCTCTCTGATCGGATTGCCGGGTGCGTTTTTGCTGGGTAAGGCGTTAAAGGGGCGGCTGGGCGCAGTGCTGGCAACACTGTTGGTGGTAGTAGACCCGCTTTATTTAAGCCTCTCGCAAAAGATTGAGGCAGAGGTATCGTCGGCGGCTTTTTCGCTGCTGGCTGTGGGTGCTGCCTATTTGTGGTGGGAAAGTTCCGAAGGTACGGTAGGGCTGGTGCTGGCAGTGCTGTGCGGTATCGCATTGCCGTTAGGCATCCTGTGCAAGCTGCTCAGCCTTACCAGTCTGCTGCCAGTTGGATTGTTAGTGTTGGCTCGTCTCTGGCAATTGTGGCAAAAAAAACCAGGTATTACGGTGCGCAGCTTGCAGGCCATTGTGTTGGCTATCGCGACCAGCATCATCGTCACCCTGCTCGTCTTTCTCCCGTATTTCGGCTCGTTGTTCAACCTGCTGCGCGAGGTGGTTTCGTTCCATACCAATGCACGTGCAGCACTCATCAACGAGCGAGCACAGAATGGCGCAATATTCAAGACATTTTTCACGGCAGCGTTGCCACTCACTATCGCGGCAGTGTATGGCTTCGTGGCTGCGTGTATTCGTCGTGACTGGCGCATTCTGCCACTGGCGGGCTGGTTACTGCTGACGATGTATATGCTCTGGCTTGAGGCACCCCTTTTCAATCGCCATTTTATCGCGCTCATTCCGCCGTTGATCGGTATGGCGATCCTGGGTTTAGGCGATAGCGTTACGCTGAAGCAATTTTTCGCGCGCTTTACGCTATCGAACGTCATGACCGCGCTGGCTATCATGCTCATGCTGTTTGTTGTCGCGAGAGATATGCCCAGCTATCGACCCTATTACCGGGCGGAAGCGCAACAGGGCAGCGTTTCAGCTACGGCAGTGCAGGTGCATATTGCCAATGATCTACGTAACGCCATCACGCCAGAGCAGCTTGTGATTACGGATGGTCAATTTATCGCGGCACTGGCTGAGCGCAATACACCCCCGGCCCTGGTAGATACCTCGATGGTGCGTATCGCCAGTGGTTATCTCACGCAACAGCAGCTTATTAACGCGGCGCAGCAGGCAGATGTCCACGCGGTACTTTTTTATAGTACACGTCTGCGCATGTCACAGGTAGCTGGGTTCTACGACTGGGTGACGCAGCACTTCCACCTCAAGTACCGCTATGGCCCACAACAAGAACTCTGGATACGATAGTTTTTGGCAAGGAGAACGTTACAATGCAACGGAAAAAGACCTTTAGCACGATGGAAATCGTCCTGCTGGTAGTTCTGCTAGGTTCCCTCATTCTTGGCTTCTTACAGGCGCGTCGAGAAGAGGATGAAAGCTAAATGTCCTATAGTATACGAGCAATTTGGCGGTGTGGTGAAGTTTTGGGCAATCGTCCGTTATAACTAAATGAATGAACATTCTCTCTTTTTCCGTCCTTAAAGCTGATTAGGATATTGTACACGGAGAGACGAAGGGTTCCCATGGATGAGTAGGTAGAAGGTGTGTTGGCGGAAAGGGGGATCCTATTAGGAAGACATTATCCTATTGTCAGCGCATCAGGAAGCAGGTACATAACTGTGAAGAATCAATTTCTACCATCAAATGCTTCACCGGGCCAGAATAACCAACAAAGACCGATGTCAACATCGGATGAATGGTTAGTGGAAAGCAAAGGCATAGATGGGGTAGAGAACATGCAGCCAGGCAGGTCTGGTACTCCTAGTACACAGCCTCAGGAAGGTTCACCACCACAGGGAACACAGCGTCCTACCAGCAAAGGACTGTTATCGAGCTGGAAATTGAATCAGTTACAGCAAGCGCAGAATGCGGGGCACTCGGCCCGCACATCTGTAGCGGAGCAAGAGACGCTCAAGCAATCAGCAATACAGCACCCACCAGTAGATTTTGCCCAGGATGTTTATACAGGCCAGGTTTCACCTCACCAATCAGGAATTAATCAGTTACCAATTCAGCCAATATATACGCAAACTCCGCCCAATATGCACGTGATAGTGCCAATGATGCAAGCCGCGCCAGCGTATGAACCCTACAATGTGCAACCTTTTACAGCGACGAATGGCGCGCCGTATACACAATCGCAGCCACTTTTTGGTGCAATGCCTGCCCAACCAATGCAAACAATTCAGCCAGTTCGGCCAATTCAGCCAGTTCAGCCATCACCAATGCAATGGCAGCAGATGGGGGCAGGAGGAGGCCAGCAGCAAGGCGGGCCACCGCCTTTTGTGCAGAAACCTGGCAAGGGGCAAAAGAAAAAGAAGCGACGGTTCCCCATCTGGGCACGAGTCGCTGTGGCTATCCTTCTCGTCTTGCTGATCCTGACTGGCAGCGGTGCCTATTATTATGAAACAAACTTTGCCTCTACCATCAGCGGTAGCACGGGCCAAACGGTAGTACGCTTGTCAGGTGACGATCCATCGAGCCAGGGGCGTGCTCCTACTGGGAGCATTTTGAGCGGTAAGCGCATTAATATTCTCCTCCTGGGCAGCGATACTGACGTAAAATTCCAGGGAGGATATCTGGCGCAGACCGACATCGTCGTAACCATCGACCCAAGCACCAAAAGCATTGGCATGCTGTCTATTCCGCGTGATACCTGGCTGCAGGGTGCCGATGGCAAGGGGATGATGAAGCTCGATCAGGCCTATTTCTATGGTGGAGTTGCACTGAGCCGCGCTACCATCCACCAGGATTTTGGTATCTATATCGATTACTATGCCTGGGTCGGACTGAATGGCTTTATGAAAGTAATTAACACCGCCAATGGTGTGGATGTTGACGTCACTCACCCCATTACCGATGATGTCTATCCGGATGATACCGGTAACAGTCAAAATGCTTATGCCTATAAACGCCTCTACCTGGCACCAGGGCCGCAACACCTGGATGGGCCAACAGCCTTAGAATATGTGCGTTCACGGCATGCCGACCTCGTGGGTGATTTCGGGCGGTCCGCGCGCCAACAACAGGTGCTGAACCAATTAAAAACAAAGCTGGATAATCCAAATATCATTGGGGAGCTGCCAGCATTGGCAAATGATCTGAATGGGTATGTGAAAACAGATATGCAGTTGACAGACGTGTTTGCGCTGATGAACCTTGCGCGCACGATTAATACCAATAAGATAAATCGTGTCATCCTGGATACAAGGTATTCACGCACGACGGATTTGCAAACGCCGAATGAGGGTGTGCAATCGGTCGTCATACTCAACTGTAATGCAGTGCAAAAAGTCGTTGCTACAATGTTTGCACTTGGCAATAATGCCGTCTGCAATACGGGTATAAGTTTCAGCGGCAAACCAACTAGCGTTGCCTCGATAGCGCAAACGACACCAACGACCAGTTCCGCTACACAAGCGAGCGGCACTAGCTTTTTGCAGGTGAACAGCCAAATGGCCTCGCTGGGATCGATGAGCTTAAGCGATGGCAGTAACGATCTACTGGGCATTCGTAGTTTGCTTGATCTGATGTTTACGGTAGTATTCGAATCGCCTGCTGGGATGACAGTTTGATATTCGTCTGGCGACATTGATTTTATGGGTCACTTATACAGGAACGGATAATGAAAAGATATATACCTTGGCGCACATTTTTCTTGCTTATGCTGTTAGCTTTGAGCGTCCAGAGTTGTTTGGGTTTCGGAAGCAATAGCAACGGACAGAACTTCAAATCGGTCAATACTGGCAAGGGCCAAATCCAGGTTAATACCGGGGATAATGCCCTGTTTAAGGGGAAGATATACTTTACGCAGAACCGCACTTTGCTCGCCATTGACGGTTCGCGCAACGTTAAAGTATTGACCCCATCGAAGTATGATGTGCGCAATCCAGCAGTTTCGCCCAATGGTAAATGGATTTCCTTTGTCGTGCGCTATAAGTATTCTTCCGATCTGGTCTATATGCCGGTAAATGGAACACAGTGGACGATTCTGCGTACTGGCACCGGGCAATATGTGCCGAATCCGCCGTATCCAGCCCCGCTAAGCACACACAAATGGTACGCGGAGCCATATTGGTCAGCGGATAGCACCCATCTCCTTTTTCTGAGCGACTTTGAGAAATTGACGGTCAATCCAGGAGTGGACGCACAATTGCTGGACATGCAGGTATTCTCAATTGCCATCAACAACCCGAATCAGGCGCAGGATGTTGCTTACGCGGCCTTTGGCGATGGAGGAGATAGCGACCCGAGTTATAGGCCGGGAGCAGGTCACGCCAATCAAGTGGTGTTTACGCGCTTTCAGTACGATAGTACGCAAACGCTACAGATGATTCAGATATACATAGTGGACGCAAATTATATCGCGACGCACCCCAACGCGGGCTATCATCCAGGCATCAGCTTATATGATCCGTCGGTAGCACTCACGCCAGCTTCCACCAGCATAGCAAATATGCAGCCAGCATTTTCTCCTGACGGGAACAATCTCGCCTATGTACGGCGTATCGACGCATCGCACATGGGCATCTACGTGATGCCAGTTGCCAACAATATTACCAGCGATCCAGGGAATGCCGCCGTGCAGAAAACAGCACTGGCACCGTATGCAAAGTCATCGCTGATTATCTCAGGGCAATTTGTGAGCCAGCCCATCTGGTCGCCCGATGGCAAACAGATAGCCTACTTGTATTACGCCAACAACGAGTTCAACATTTGGTTAGCAAATGTGAGCGTCAATGCCAAAACGGGAGCATACATGATGCAAGGTAGTCCTGTCCCACTGACCAGCGGTGGCATTGACGCGGACTCGCGCCCGTTCTGGACAAATTAAGGATATTGTAGGGAAGCCGGAGGGAATGTGCCAGGCAGGCGGTAAAAACCTTTACTGCCTGCCTGGCACATTCCCTACTTACAATACGTTTGGTACCCATTCCATCAGCACAGAGAGTTGACTGTGTAGGCACACGTTGGTATACTTCTCAGTATGAATGAATGTAGAGAAGTATTCCCAGGTTGCTAGAGGTATGATGTGAACCAATTTGAAGGCAAACCGCCAATTGCAGGACGCTACGAGATACGGGAACATATTGCGACAGGTGGTATGGCCAGTGTCTTTAAAACCTGGGATCACCGTGTCGAGCGCATGGTTGCGATTAAAGTTTTGCGCTCTCTGGATAAGAACGACTTACGAGCCGTTGAACGCTTTCGGCGCGAGGCCCGTGCGGCGGCTGCCCTCACCCATCCCAACGCAGTGACAATTTATGACTTCGTCGAAGAGTGGGGACAGTACTTTCTGGTGATGGAATATATCAATGGGCCGACTTTGAAACAGGTGATTCATCAAAATCGGCAATTACAGGCTCCGCAGGCGATGGAAATCGCCGCCCAGGTCTGTGATGTCTTACAAATTGCCCACGCTCGTGGTTTTATTCATCGCGATATTAAGCCACAGAACATTATGTTAGCTTGGGCAGGGAGCGGAAATAGTGGAAACGCTGGGGAAAGGCCTCTAGTTAAACTGACCGATTTTGGTATTGTACGTGTCCTGGAAGAAGGTGGCTTGACCAATAGCGGTATTGTGCTTGGAACAGCCGATTACCTCTCGCCTGAACAAGCACGCGGCGAAACATTGACAGCTTCCTCGGACCTGTATTCGTTAGGGGTAGTCATGTTCGAGATGTTAGCGGGGAGACCTCCATTTGTGGGACCAACGGCGGTTTCCATCGCTATGCAACACGCCTCTACCAATCCGCCACCTTTGCGCCAGTTCAATCCGAGTGTACCGCCAGCGGTAGAGCAGATTGTGATGCGCACATTGCAGAAAGAGCCGGGAGAACGTTTTCAATCGGCGGCAGAAATGCAACAAGTTTTACGCCAGTGTGCCAAAGACCTATTGCGTGCCAATCAAGCGCGGAAGGCAAGCGCACGAGGTGTACTACCCGGTACGGGGAACGTTGCACCACCACTCCAGCCCAAGAATTACCAGTATTAGCGCTCATTTTATCGTTTATTAGTAGCCCGGACAGGGGTCGTCATCAGGAAGTTTTTTTATGGAACACACAAAAATCAGCACAACTCACGCTCCCGCTGCCATCGGCCCGTATAGCCAGGCAATTCGTATTGGACAGTTTATTTATACTTCCGGCCAGATCGCGCTCAATCCGCTAGATGGCACGCTGGTGGGAGAAGATGTCCAGACGCAAACACAGCAGGTAATGCAGAATTTGCAAGCTGTGCTAGCCACTGCTGGTAGCACTCTCAACAACGTCGTTAAAACGACGGTCTTTCTGGCGAGTATGAGTGACTTCCAGGCGATGAACGCTATTTATGCCACGTATTTTGGCGAACCGGCCCCGGCTCGCTCAACCGTAGCGGTGGCGGAGTTGCCCCGCAAGGCTCTAGTCGAAATTGAATGCGTTGCGCTCATCAATGAGTAACCTCGGGAGTACATCAGTGAATACAGCAGCTCTTTGGCGTTCCACGCTTGAGCGCCTGGAGGAAACTCCAATTGATGAGGTCAGCAAGGCATGGCTACAATCTGCTCATTTAGCAGACGCTTCTCATATCGGGGCGGATGACATTGATGCCTCGCTGTCACCGCAAGACCAGGCCTTATACTTCATGCTTCAGGTTGCTGGCAATCTCGCTCGTGACGTTATTAGCACGCGCTGGCGGCGTTCCATCGAGGATGTCCTGATGGATATTACTGGACAACCGGTGGCGATCAGTGTCACCAATGGTGCGGACGAGGGTTACGCCGACGTGGATGGTCTGTCGCACAACGGCACGTCGGGTAACAATAGAGGAGAGGCCAGAGCACAACAACACAGTGCTGTAGGTATGGGCTCGCTGGAAGCGATGGAAGAGTGGGACAACGAGCAACGTGCTAATATTTTGATGCACAACCGCTTGAACCCGCGCTATACGTTTGATGCTTTTATCGTGGGTGGCAGCAACCGTCTGGCCCACGCGGCCTCGCTTGCTGTGGCGGAAGCACCCGGCGAATCGTATAATCCCTTGTTTTTATATGGCGGAGTAGGATTAGGAAAAACGCATTTGCTGCATGCCATCGGTCAACAGGGCGTACAAACTGGTCTGGCGGTGCTGTATGTCTCTTCAGAGCAATTTACCAACGAGATTGTTAACGCCATCCGCTACCGCACAACCGAAGAATTTCGCGCCAAGTACCGTTCGGTCGACATCTTACTGGTAGATGATATTCAGTTTATCGCGGGCAAAGAGTCCACCGAAGAAGAGTTCTTCCACACGTTTAACAGCTTGCACGAAATGAGCAAGCAGATCGTAATCTGTAGTGATCGTCCACCTAAAGCGATTTTGAGCTTGGAGGAACGCCTACGCTCACGTTTCGAGTGGGGGTTAATCGCTGATATCCAACCACCCGATTTAGAGACGAGAATGGCTATTCTGCGCGTGAAGGCCGATTTACTACGCTATCGCGTCCCCGATGAAATCATTGCATATATCGCGGGCCGCGTCCAGACCAACATACGCGAACTGGAAGGCTGCCTCAACCGATTGATGGCCTACCAGCAATTCCACCGTGTAGACCTGACGATGGAGGTAGCACGAGCCGCGATGTCGTCGCTGGGCAGCGATACACGGGAGTCGCGCCTCAATGGCAAGCAGATCGCGCAGGCCGTGGCGGAATACTACCATATCTCGCTGGAATCCATGTGCGGCAAACAGCGCGATAAGCATATCGTGATGCCACGGCAGATTGCGATGTATCTGATTCGACAAGAGACACAGGTGTCGCTGCTGGAGATCGGGCTGCTGTTTGGAGGGCGCGACCATAGCACGGTGCTACACGCCTGTGAGAAAATCGACCAGGCAATCAACCTTAATCCCACACTACGACGTGAGATCGTGGCGATTCGCGAACAGTTGCTACGTGATTAGCTTAATTGAGGTGCTATGCTTCCATATTCAAGCTACCTGATCGACCTGGATGGGGTCATATACCGTGGCAACGAGTTATTGCCCGGTGCCAAAGAGTTTATTGCGTGGCTCGAAACACATGATAAAAAATACCTGTTCCTAACCAACAATTCGTTTGCCAGCGAGGAACAAGTGCTGGAAAAGCTCGCACGGCTGGGCATTGTATCCGACACTTCCCACATGCTGAGTGCAGGTCAGGCAGCCGTGCAAAACATTGCCCGCCGTTTTCCGGGGGCGATGGTCTATATGGTAGGCGAGGCTCCTCTGCGCGATTTGCTCGAGGCTTACAAGCTACGTGTTGCTGATTTGGATGCTCATGTAGCTGATGTCGTGCTGGTAGGACTCGATCGCACTTTTGACTATAAGAAGCTCACTGGCGCGGTGCTGGCAATACGGGGGGGTGCGCACTTTATCACGATTAACCGCGACGCGCTGCTACCAGTGGCTGGCGGCTTCTTACCCGGCTGTGGCGCGATGGCGGCAGCGATTGAGGCCGGCTCTGGTGTCAGGCCCGAAGTGATCGGCAAGCCTGAACCAACCCTGCTGCAAGAGGCCATGCGTATGTTGGGTAGCCAACCCGACGAGACGGTGATGATCGGCGATGGGCTGGAGGTCGATATTAAAGGCGGCAAAGCTGCTGGTACCCATACCCTGCTGGTGTTGTCAGGCAAGGATGCACGGGCAGACGCTGATATCTCTCCAATCAAGCCCGATTATGTGTTTCAAGATATCGCGGCAGTAGTTGCCGCGCTAGAGCAATAATTTTTCACGACTTCCGCACTACAAATACTAGTTCCGTCGCGAACTCGAAGGTGCGTACATCCCAAGGTGCATCATCCACTAGTGCGCGCATGTGGTCTTTATAATGCGCTGCCATGCCCTTGCTTCTGCCACCCAATGAATGCACAGGGAATGATACGATCAAGCAGTGTGCATTAATAGTGCGCAAGAGGTGATAGCCGGCGCGCTTATCGACTTGCTCAAGGCAGGGGATGGTTTTGAGCACGAAGGCCACATCAACTTGCTGTGTCGGGCAGGATTGAAAGACATCACGAAGCTCTACCTGACCACGTACAGGTAAAAGTTGCAGGTACTGGTTCAAGAAAGCTACGAGGGGGGCGAAGATGTCGCACGCGTAATAGGTGGCGTCTTCAGCCAGTGGCAGCCAGGGGATCGCGAGGGGGTTGAGGCCGCAGGCAATGTCAAGGACACTGTGTATTGGCGCAATGTCGGCGAGAATAGTGCTATAGAACTGGTCAAGGATGGGTAGTCGTTCTCTGGTGGAGGCGTGATGGGCCATGATAGTGCGGCAGGTGCGCTGCAACAGCGCCAGATCGTTTAGGTGTGCGACGGCTGCCAGTTCGCTGAGCCAAGCGGTGTAATCTTCACGACCATCGAGATAGACAGCACCAACCTGATGCAGTTTGTTTTTCGTAGCTTTGAGTGCTTCTTTCCCGTTGCGCCGCTTTGTCAACTCTTGTGAGCCGACACTGCGTACCAGATCGGCGCAAACGCCTTTGTATTTCGCGCTACTCAGGACATCATGGACCAGTTTGTCCAGTGCGTCATCATGACTCTTGAGCATATTGACTCTCCCTCAAACGCTGGGTGAGCATAGTCATGAAACGGAGATTGTGGATGGTTGCGAGGCGGAAAAAGAGCGTATCGTTGATCTTGAAGAGATGGTGCAGGTAGCCCAGCGTGTAATGGCTACAACAGAGACAATCGCAGCGCGTCGAGATCGGCACATTGCTCTTGATGTGCTTATCATCGTTGACATAGACGTAGGAGAACCATTTCTCAGCAGTGCTGATGGGATTGTCGCTGGCAAAGGTGTAAAGCCGTGCGTGACGGGCATCTCGCGTGGGCATGGCGCAATCGAAGAGGTCGTACCCCATGCGTACACATTCCACGATGTTGGCAGGATGGCCGATGCCGAGGGCATGCATGGGAAATTGCATGGGCACCAGTTCACGGGTGTAGTTAATGATATCGCTGAGCAGTTTCCCCTGCCCATCAAGAGGCCAGCCACCATAGCCAAAGCCATCGAAACCAAGCTCTAATAAGGCTTCGCTACAGTGCTTACGTAGCGCGACGGAGCCTCCACCCTGGATGACACCGAAGAGGAGAGGACGCTGCTCCGCTGACAGGCGCTTCTCCGCGACGAGATGCTGAAATTCCTGTTTACAACGCTTGGCCCAGGCAATGGTTCGCTTGACGGAGAGCTCTTGCACATCCTGGGGCGCATCGACATGGGTACAAAAGTCGAGACACATGACAACATCGCTATCATAGCTCATTTGCAACTGAACGGCTTTTTCCGGCGTAAGCTGAAACTTGCGGCTCGCACCCTCTGGTTTAAATGTGATGCCATCTTCATCCAACGTGCCAAACTTCGCGTTCTGTTGAATCAACGAATATGCCTGGAAACCGCCGGAATCGGTGACGATGGGACGCGACCAGCCGCTCATAGCATGCAACCCATCCAACGCATGAATCGTGGAGGAACCGGGCCGCTGCATCAGGTGGAAGGTATTCATCACCAGGGCCTGCACTTGACAATGCAGCAGATCGGTTGCGTCGATCGAGCGTACAACACCAAGGGTGGCGTCTGGCATGAATACCGGAAATTGCAGTGTGCCGTGCGGTAATTGTAGATCGCTTGCGCGATGCGGTTGTTCCGGTTGAGATGTATCGGCTGTGGTTTGTGTCGCTTGCTCCATCGTTGTCCTTTGTGTGTTTACGTGGCTACCCATCTTTCAGACACCTTTGCTGAATGATGCAGTTATTGTACCAATTACAAGGGCCGAGGGCAAGAGTTCCCACCAGGGCGACCGCCAGGGTCGCCCCTACTATACACGATGTGGCTCTGCAAGCCGCTTTCCGTAGGAAATGAACGACCGGATATAGTAGGGGCAACCCTGGAAACCGCGCTGCTTCGCTTCAGTCAATGTCTATGGGATAGAGGAGACGCTACTCGCTCATTATTGGGACAGGTGGGGGCTCAATTGTTTGGCCACGCTCTTTGGCAGCCTTCGCCGCCTCGATGGCGGGGTCGCGACCGATGAAGAAGGCGAGCAGTGTACAGATGGCACAGCCGATCAGGACAAACAGAAAGGTATCATTCAAGCCCATTGTCACGGCATGTTGTGTCACACAGAGCTTGAGTAGCTGGGCGTTCTGGCCTGCCTGCTGGACACAGGTTGCCGCCACCGTGCCGAGCGGTCGAGTCGCGAAGCCAGCGGCAATCTCTTGGGCATGCACTGTTCCGCGCTGGGTGAGGTAGGTAGTGAGCACAGCCACGCCGACCGCGCCAAACACCACTTTGGTGGAGCTAATCAGCGAGGACGCCTTCGCCATCTGCTTATTGCTGACCACTGATACGGCAAGGGTTTGCAAGGGTTGAGCGACCAGACCGAGGCCCAGGCCGCGCAAGATCAACCAGACTTGCAAGTCCGCACCTGTTGTGCTGATGTCCATGCGCGTAAAGCCGAGCATCGAAATCGCGGCAAGAGCCAGACCAGCAACGGCAAGGATACGCGGCCCAACGCGATTGTACAGTTTACCGCCAATAGCCAGCCCAACCGCCATAGCCAGGCCTTGGCTGATCAAAATCTCCCCCGTGGTGAGCGAGGAGAGTCCTTGCACGCTCTCAAAGAAAAGCGGTAAGATGAACAGGCTGCCGAAGAGTACCGCTACTGTTGCCCATTGCAGGATGTTTGCCATCGTGAAGGTATAGTTGCTAAAGAGCCGCACGTCTATCACGGGGTCTTTCACCCGCAGTTCTACGATGATGAAAGCGATTAAAAGCAAGCTACCCACAATCAAAAGGGTGAGGACGAAGCTATCACCCCAGCCGCGTGAGCCTGCCTCGCTGATGCCATAGACAAGGGCAGTGAATGCTACCATCGATAGCACCAGTCCCAAGAAATCAAAGCTCTTCGCTAGCCCTTGCTCCTCACCATTGGCTTCATGTTCAGCTTTGTTGTTACGCAGAACAAGCAAGGAGAGGACGAAGGCTACGACGCCAATCGGAAGGTTAATGGTGAAGATCGCATTCCAGCTAAAGTTGGTCGCGAGGTAGCCTCCCAGGGTTGGACCAAAGGCTGGTCCGAGCAGCAGTGGAACGAGGAGGAGCGAGATTGCGCCAGCACGCTCCGTGGGCCCAAAGAGGCGAAAGATGATAGCCATGGCTACCGGCAACATTGCCCCACCGCCGATGCCTTGCAGAACACGAAAGGCAATCAGGAATTGTTCGTTGGGCGCGAACGCACACAGGCCGGAACCGAGCGTAAACAGTGCTAATGTGGTTACGAAGATCGTTTTTGTCCCAATGCGATCACTGAGATAGCCGACAATCGGGATGACTGCCGCACTTGCTAGGAAGTAGCCGGTGCCGACCCAGGTAATCGTCTGGAAATCGGTGTGGAATGCTACGGCTATTTGGGGTAGCACGACGCTGACAATCGTGTTGTCGAGTATCGCCATTAGCAGACCGAGTGCGAGGACGAGTAGGGCCTGCCATCTGTAAGAAAGGCGCATGATCTCTCTCCTTATGGGTTGCTGTGCAAACTTTTCTTTTTGAGGGGTGAATATTTAATTTATTACTACTTTATTTTTGGGGAATCGATCATCATGCCATGGACGACAAAGGCAACAAGGTACTCCTTTGCGCGTGCGAGCGCGGCTGGGGAGTATAAATCTTCGTCAGGGAGACGAACCATTTGATACAAGGGAATGAAGGTGAGGTAGGACAGACAGATTTGTAGGACCATCGTCAGTTGTATCAAGGGAGCGAAAGCAGAGCGAAGCAATCCAGCATCGTGTGCCTTGCGAAAAATGGCTTCGATCTGGTCAACATCCCCTGTTTCAAATTGTGAAATCATCTTTGCGTAAGTCTTCCAACCTTCTGCCTGTTCCCAGAGCAACATGCGCATGAAACGCGGATGTGCTGCTAGATAATCAAAAATGGTGGTGACGATTATTTCGAGCAATGCCTTGAACGCGGGAGCGTTGGAAGTAATGGTTTCATCCTCGAGCAGGGGCGAGAGCACGAGCGTCTGTAGTTCATTCATTTCCTTGTCAGCGCGCTTGACTATCTCCGCGTAGAGGCCAAGCTTATCTCCAAAGTATTGGAAGATCAGACTCGAGTTATAATCTGCTGCCGCCGCGATAGCCGCAATTCGTGCGCCATCGAAACCGTGCTCCGCGAACACTTCTTCAGCGGCGTTGAGGATTGCCTCGCGCGCGCCCTCTGCATCATGCGCGCGCCCACGTCTTGGTTCAGCCATTCCTGCACTTTTTCTAACTAACTAATTGGTTTTCTAACTAACTAGTTAGATTATAGTCAATAAACTTCAAGATGTCAAGGGGAAAAACGAGGTATTGTTAGCCGAAGCTGGGTGTTTGCGTTATGAGTGGGCTGCCGTTGTCGGGAGGACGGTCGACGATGGCGACGGTACAACGGGAGATACAGACGAGCTTGTTGTTCTCGTCGCTAATTTTGATGTCCCAGACGTGGGTGGTGCGACCGCGATGAATGGGTATCGCCACGCCCGTCAGTCGACCCTCGCGTTTGGGTCGCAGGTGGTTGGCATTGATCTCCAGACCAAAGGCCATTTGTTTCGTGGCGTCGATGTTGAGGACAGTACCCAGCGATGCGATGGACTCCGCCAGCACAACAGAGACACCGCCATGCAGATAGCCTATCTGCTGGCGATGATTGGGGCCAATCGGCATGGTCGCCACCACTTTATCCTTTGACGCTGAAACCAAGGTGATATCAAGTACGTCCCAGACCGATCCTTCACGGGTAGCGTTGAGTTGTGCCACAATTGCTTCGCTCGATAATTCCACAGTATTGCAACCTTTCTTCAGGTTATGGTACAAAAACAGGTTCAAGTGCTTTGTTTCTCTTCATGTGACTTGCCGCCTTCGGTGGCAGGAAAGGGAAGGAGAACTAGGGCGCAGCCCTAGAACCCCGTCAAGGGGCGGCGGCCCCTTGCATCTCTGCTTTGACACATCAAGGTTGACTGAGTGCTAGGACGATTGTTGTTTTCTTAGTTTCAGTTCGAGGTGGGCAAAACGGTTAAAGACGAAAAAGCCGACATAGAACATGAGCAGCCACATGACGACGTTCATTGGCCCAGCCAAAAGACTGTCATACTGGGTATTGCCCGCGTTGGTGAGGGTTGCCCCTAGGATGTCCGTGGTCGCACGGAAGAGAGGAATAGCAATGAGCAGCAGGAGAGCTAGCCAGTGGTACCGTCCCTGCCAGAACCGCCAGATCAGTAAATAGACGATGCTGCCATACACGAGAATAGGGGTAATATAGTATGGCAAGGGCAGATGCAGAATCAGCCCATTGAGGGTATAATGCCACCAGTGGGCATTATATGCGAGCAGATCAAACAAGATATTGATGGCACCCATTACAAGACCAGCCAGCAGCGAGCCCAGCAATACCGGCTTTGTTGGGTGAATAAAGAGGAGGACGCCTAAGTAGACGACGATTATAAAGGGTATGACTAATGCGGCAAATGCCTGTATCTCCATAGTAGAGGAAGCTCCTTCAAATGTTGCAGTGTTTGTTTGTTTCTGTTTGTTAGCGTAGTGTGTTTCGCTCAATTCGTCAAGAGGAGAGTTTCTATGAATATACTACCCTTACGTGTGGCATTGGCTCAGATTAATATTACGGTGGGTGATTTGGTGGGGAATACGGCAAAGATTGCAGCAGCGATGCAGGAGGCGTACGCGGCGGGCGCCCATATTGTGTGTTTGCCGGAACTGGCTGTGACGGGCTATCCGCCTGAAGATTTACTGCTCAAGCCAGGCTTTGTAGCTGATAACTTGCAGAAGCTCAATGAATTGATTGCCTTGAGCCAGGATTTGCCGGGGCTCGTCTCCGTTATCGGCTTTGTTGATAGAAATCACGATATATATAATGCAGCGGCGGTGATCGCCGAGGGGAAACTGGTTGGTGTCTACCACAAACATTACTTGCCAAATTATGGGGTGTTCGATGAGAATCGCTACTTTGAGGCTGGACAAAAGGCTCCTCTTTTCCTGATTCACGGCGTGCATGTTGGAGTCAATATCTGCGAGGATGTTTGGTATCCAACGGGGCCGATGACTATGCAAGCATACGCGGGAGCCGAGGTGATCCTCAATATCAACGGTTCGCCTTATTTCGCAGGCAAGGCTGCTTTTCGCAAGGAGATGCTGGCGACACGAGCGGCGGATAATGGCGTCATTGTGGCCTACCTCAATATGGTAGGTGGACAGGATGAGCTGGTCTTTGACGGTGGGAGCATGGTCTTCAACGAGCAGGGAGCAATGATTGCGCGCGCTAAAGAGTTTGCTGAAGATATGTTGTTTGTTGATCTCGATACCGCCTCGGTGTTCCGTTCACGCTTACGTGATCCGCGCCGCCGTCAAGAGCGATCACGGATTAGCGCGGAATTAGTGCCGATTCTACCGGTCAGCACTATGCCCTCACCTGTGCAGCAAGCGCAACAGGCACAAATGGTGCTGGGCGCACCACAACGCATCGCCCCCAAGATGGACCATCTCGCCGAGATATATGCCGCGCTCGTCTTAGGTACGGGCGACTATGTGCGTAAGACTGGTTTCAAGAAAGCGGTGATTGGTCTCTCCGGCGGTATCGACTCCTCGCTCACGGCGGTCATCGCGGTAGATGCGCTGGGAGCTGAAAATGTATTGGGCATCTCAATGCCTTCGGGCTACTCGTCCGAGGGCAGCAAATCGGATGCCCAACAGTTGGCAGAAAACCTCGGCATCCAGTTCATGACCATCCCCATTGAGGAGACGTTTCGTACCTCGCTGAAGATGGTACAACCCGCTCTGGGCGAAGGTGATCCGGGACTGGCGGCAGAGAATTTACAGGCGCGTATTCGCGGTAATATCCTCATGGCGATCTCGAACAAGCTGGGTCCGATTGTGCTCACCACGGGCAATAAGTCTGAGATGGCTGTGGGCTATAGCACCCTCTACGGCGATATGGCTGGTGGCTTCTCCGTGCTCAAAGATGTCTTCAAGACACTGGTCTTTGAGCTCTGTACCTATCGCAACAGTCTTAGCAGTACGCCAGTGATACCACAAGCGGTGATAGATAAACCGCCCTCCGCCGAACTGCGGCCAGGGCAAAAAGACGTCGATAGCTTGCCACCCTACGAGGAACTTGATCCTATCCTGCAAGCATACGCTGAAGATGACCGCACCTACCAGGAGATGCTGGCGATGGGTTTTGACCGCGCAACAGTGGAGCGCGTGGCGCGCCTGGTGAACCTGAGCGAGTATAAACGTCGTCAGGCCCCTCCCGGCATCAAGATTACGCCACGAGCCTTTGGTCGCGATCGCCGCCTACCCATCACGAATCGCTACCGCGAGAATGTGTAGGAATACTTTTTGGATGTGATGGCATACTTAATACGTATTTTTAGAAGAACATTCTGCAAAGTATGTTATAATCATACGAAAATAAGGTAAGAGGAATGGTATGGAGACGTTAAGATACATAGATTTGTTCTGCGGTATTGGCGGCTTTCGTGTGGCAGCGGAAAATATCTGTCGAGAGCGCGACATTGAACCTATGTGTGTTTTCTCATCAGATATTGACCTGGATAGCCAGAGAACATATGAAGCTAACTTTGGTGAAAAGCCAATTGGTGATATTCGTGCGGTAGAAGCTACAGCCATTCCTAACCATGACATTCTCTTCGGCGGTTTCCCTTGCCAGGCTTTTAGCATCATCGGCAACCGCCTAGGTTTTGAAGATACTCGTGGTACCCTCTTTTTTGAAATAGCCCGCATTCTCGCCGAGAAAAGGCCTAAGGCCTTTGTTTTGGAGAACGTGAAGCAACTCGTTGGTCATGACAATGGTCGTACATTGAACCATATTATGAAAACGCTACATCACCTGGGCTATTTCGCTCAATACAAAGTATTGAACGCGCTCGATTATGGCCTTCCGCAAAAGCGAGAACGTATTTACATCGTTGGCTTCCTCGAACCCACCCCTTTTACATGGCCTAGAGGCGGTAAACCTATGCGCTCACTTGATAAGATATTGGAAACAGACGTAGCAGATTTTTATTATGCATCCGACACAATCAAAGCAAACCGTTTAGCGAAACGAGACAAAATACATACGCATCGCACCATCTGGCATGAAAATAAGGGCGGTCATATTAGCGCATACGCCTACTCATGCGCATTGAGAGCGGGAGCTTCTTATAACTATCTATTGGTAGATGGTGAAAGAAGATTGACTGAACGCGAGATGCTACGACTACAAGGCTTCCCCGATGCTTACAAGATTGTCTGTGGTTATGCTGCAATGAGAAAACTGACGGGCAACTCTGTCGCGGTACCTACCGTTGAAGCGGTTATACGGGCAGTACTCAATGCGCTCGATAGTCGCTCAGCGCACCAACCGTTTGTTATGCAAGCAAGCTTTTTTGAGACATACAACGAACTGCCACTTTCTCTAACTACAGAACAATAGCACATTGTGCTAACAAAGGTAAGAACTATTTATGCTTTCTAATACCATGTCGCCCTTGGAAGAGGCCAAAGCTCGCCTTGACCTGATCATTAACAAAGCAAGAATAGACCTATACAAACCAATTCAAATAGCTGAGGTCTTGTACCAATCCAGAATGGGAACACCGAGCATCGATGTAAGCAATCTTGAAACATATCGGAGAAAATCGATACGTTGGCGTAATGAGGTTTGCATGAAATTGCTAGGCAAAATTTCCACATCTAGCGCACGCTACCAAGACAATGTATGGGAAGCAAATGCCATGACTTCTGAGTTTCTTGCCAGATTAGATGAAGAGAACAAGAAAACTGGTGGGGCAGTTGAGAAATACATTTACTTACGCTTTCAGGAAAAGCAGCAAACTATTGCGAGCATTATTACTATCATTGAAAGTGCTGATCCCCAAATATTTGAAATCACTTCTCTATTTACTATTTTTCAAACGAACAAAGCAATCAGGCGAAGCATTGACAAAGTATAATGGACCCATAGAAAGAGACCAAAAAAAGAGGCCGGGTAAGATACACTGAACGTATGAAAAAACACTATACAGCAAGCTTTAAAGCTCAGGTAGTCCAAGAACTGCTCAAAGAAGAAAAAACGATAGCCCAGA
>JBBQXY010000124.1:0-18321 GCA_038209195.1 Ktedonobacterales bacterium
GTGCGTCGGCAAATGGGTTATGGTGGGGTGTTGGGGGGCCTTTGTGCCTGTCTTGGTGGGGTGGGAACAAACCCCACCCGCACCGGCACACGGCCCCCCATCGACCACCGCCTCATCCCCCTGTCCCTACGCACTCCATCGCCTCTTTCCCCAAAACCTACCTGTGTAAGCACCATCGGTGTCGCGTCAGTAATGTGAAAAAGCCGTTGACCAGCGGCGATTGAGTTGCCCAGGAATTGGAAGGCCGCACCTAGCGGTTGAATGGCTTCAAAGCTGGCCAGAATGAAAAGAGCGAGGAAGCCCAGGTAGACACCATCGATTGTATGCGCGAGTACGAGAGGAATTGCCAGGATGAGCAGCGTCCAAAGTGCCACGTGCATCATCAGCTCATTAAGAGCCTGTTGCAGACCTGCAATCCAGGCTATGCGTCGCTGCAACTGGGCAAGTTTGGTAGCGATGACGGCAATTTTCTGTTGTTGGTCGTTGGCGCGACCATAGGCAAGGATATCTTGCACACCCTGAAGGCCATCCACAACCTGTACGTTTAATGCTGAGCGAACCGCGAGTTGTTGCGTACCCAGGCGTTTTGAGAGCAGAGCCGTCAGCAATGGGATACCAATGCCGCTGACGACAAGAAAGGCCAGGGCAGTCCAGGCCAATGGAAGGCTGAAGATAGCGAAAATGTAAAAGGTCAGCAAGCTAATGACCAGGGCAACTACGATGGGTGAAATGACACGCAGATAGATATTCTGTAACTCTTCGACATCCGACACCAGGCTAGTCAGCACATCACCGCTGCGATAGGTGAGCAGATGCGCGGGAGCCAACGGCTCCAAGCAACTGTAGACCCAGGCACGTAAGCCAGCCAAAAGGCGGAAGGTGATGGAGTGCGAGAGCAATCGCTCAGCATAGCGCGAGGTAGCCCGCGTGACACTCATAGCGCGGACGATGAAGACAGGCAAGGTCAGTAAAACGATCAGAGGCCCCAGTGCGGCTGCCGCAATGACATAAGCCGCCATGCCCAACAGCACCATATTACTGGCCACCATGGCACAACCGAGCACGATAGTCAGTGCCACGAGCCAACGATACGGTGCAAGAAATTTCAGCAGGCGCAGGAATATTCTCATAGCGTGAGCTCCATTTTGCTTTGCATGCCCATCCGATGCGTGCTCATGAGACGTGCAAATACGCCTTCTTGCCGCTGCAATGTCCTCGGTTCCCCGACCTCAACCAGCTTGCCATTATCCAAGACGACGATTTGATCGGCATCGGCAATAGTATTATAGCGATGGGCAATGATAAGGACGGTGCGATTGTGCTTTAAACGCTCGACCGCGCGCCGAATGAGCTGCTCACTTTCAGGATCGAGGCTTGAGGTCGGCTCGTCAAGAATGAGCAAGGGGGCATCTTTGAGAAAGGCGCGGGCGATGGCAAGTCGCTGGAGCTGCCCCGCGCTGAGGCGTGTTCCGCGCTCGCCAATTTCGGTCTCGTAGCCTTGTGGAAGCTGGTGGATAAATTCGGTCGCCCCCGCGAGTTCCGCGGCTTGCTCAATATCGTGCTCACTCGCGCCAGAGCGAGCCAGGGCGATATTGTCCCGTATGCTACCTGCGAAAAGGTAGGGCCGCTGCGGTACAAGAGCGATATACTCTCGCCACAGTTCGATGGGTAGCTCAGTGATGGGAATGCCATTGGCGCTGACCTGCCCGTCCTGGGCCTCGATGAAACGCAGGAGGAGATTCACGAGCGTGCTTTTTCCGGCTCCGCTCTGCCCCACGACAGCCGTACAGGAGCCATACGGCAGGGTTAGCGTAATGTCTTGCAGAGCCGGACGCGTACTGTCTGTATAGGTATAGGTGACGCCAGTGAAGGTTATCGAGAGGGGGCTCCCAGGCTGCTGCTCGAAATGTAGTGGCGACCCTTGTGGTCGCCAGGTAGGTGTCTCCAATATTGCGCTCATGCGAGTGGCGGTGGCTTTCCCCTCCATGCCAGCATGGTGGTGGGTGCCAAGCTCGCGCAGGGGACGGTAAAATTCCGGCGTGAGTAGTAGAACAAGAAAAGCATGCTGAAAAGAGATCCCGTTATTGAGCAAACGAATACCAAGTGTGACGGCGACCAGTCCAATGGCAGCGGAGGTCATAAATTCAAGCACCATACCCGAAAGAAAGGCGATGCGCAGCGCGTTCATGGTGCGCAGACGGAAGGCATCGCTGAGTTGTGTGATGCGCTGCTGTGCGCTACTGCTGCGACCAAAAAGTTTGAGTGTGGTCAGGCCTTGCACCATATCCAGCAGTTGCGCACTCATGCGCGCCAGCGCGAGCCATTGATGTTGAACACGTTTCTCGGCATAACTGCCGACGAGGATCATTAAAAGGGGGATGATGGGGCCAGTGACGAGCAGGAGCAGCGCACTTGTCAAGTCGAAGGAGAGAATGTAGGCCACAATGAGCAATGGCAGCACAATGGAGAGCGCAATTTGCGGCAGGTAGCGGCTGATATAGGCGTCCAAATGCTCAATACCTTCACTAAGCGTGGCGATCAATTCCCCAGTGGCTTCGCCTTTACAATAGGTAGGGCCGAGTTGTAAGAGGTGGGCAAAGAGGCGTTGACGCAAGGCGGATTTGACGGCGATAGCGGCATGCTGCGCACTGACTTCGCGTCCCCATAGCAGACCTACCCGCACAAGAATGGCGACCAGTAGGAGCACCAGCAAAGGCTCAACCTGGGCAAAAGGTACATGGCCCAGAAAAATCTTAGCCACAATGCTGCTCAGGAAGGTCATCTGCGCCAGAGTGACGACCATCCCCAAGCTCGCCAAAAGAATTGTCAGGATGAGGGGGCCGCGCACAAGTTTGATTTGACGAAGGAATTCTTTTCTCATGCAAAGAACCTAAATTAGGATGGTCGTATGACCACCTATAAAACATATCGACATGTATAGGATAGCACAGTAGGGCAGTTATTTAACAAGGTCTGTGAGAGAAGCAGGAATTTGCTAGCTTAGTAGAGCGTCCATAGGTCGTTCAGGTTGTTGCGGCCTTTGAAGCTGCTGTTGCCGCCGTAGATGTAGGCTCGCTGGTTGCTGGCATCCCAGACCATTGTTGCGGCAGTGCGCCCTGGGATGATATGGGGGCCAGTGAACTGCCCCTTGGCATCAGGATAGAGAGGTGTTACTAGACCCCACGCGTTCTGCACGGGATCATAAGCCCATACGCCCCAGAAAGGAATGCCTTGTCCGGTTTCCCAGCCACCCATCATCAGAAAGACGTTGTTCTTGCTGTCCCAGACGCCGATGGCCTCTTGGCGACCGAGAGGATTATTGGAGCTACTGGGCGTTAGCTTCACCCAACTATCCGTCGTGCTGTACGTCCAAAAGTCGCTCTGCTGAAGGCCGTTGACATCCAGACCACCAAAAGTGTACAGGCGGTTATCGTGGCTATCCCAAACCATTGTCTGATAGCTACGCGGCCCCAAGGGAAAATCAGCCAGTTGTTGCCAGTTGCCGCTCCCTCCGGAAGGTGTGTATGCCCAGAAGTCCTGCAAAAGCCCATTGGTAGTCGCGCCACCCAACAAAAGCATGCGTTGCCCATCCCACACGGCGTTCGAAGCACGCGCTCCTGGACTGTTGCCCGTGCATTGCAGGACTGTCCAGGCTTTTGTGCCGGGATCAAACGACCACAAGTCACCGAAATACGTATTGTTGGTGTCTACGCCACCGTAGAGCAAGACTTTCTGGTCAACGCTATCCCACACCATGGCGGCATTCATACGTGGGGCTGGTACTGTACCACACAGGTTCGCGTTTGAAACCGTTTGCGACGCACTCATTTGCGCCCAACGCCCACTGCTCGGACTGTACGCCCAGAGATCGTTCAAGACTGCGCCCTGATTATCGATGCCGCCGAAGGTCAGCAGCAAGTTATCACGCGCATCCCACACCATGCTATGGCCGGAACGTTTCCCGTCCAGCGCATTGGGCGAGGCCGTAGCATGAGCGTTATATGACGGGAACTGGTAGACTGTCGCTGTCGGTGAAACCTGCGTCGACGCGGTGGCGGTAGAGGTAAGCAGTTGTGATATATCTAAGGTGATCGTGAATGAACCAAAAACATTTTGCTCAGGCTGATTACCAATGCTCCCTATCACAGAGAGCTTGGCAATATAGGTATTGGGCGAAAGGTTCTGCACGTTCGCAGTAACCGTTAGTATAGCCGACTTGTCATTTGCCAGGACGCCCTGGTTCGGCGTGACCTGTAGCCAGGTGTTCTCGCTATAGCTAATCAACCACGATAGTGACTGCCCGCTCTTGTTGGTGATCGTGATTTTTTGCGAGGCGGGCTGCAAGGTGCCTTGGTTCGTGGTGAAATCAGTGCCCGTCGCCTGCACGTTGACTGCTTGCAAGCCTGTTTGCACCTGCATGAGCACGTCAATAAACTGCGTCTGCACCCCCTGACCCTGCACCTGCACACCCGTTTCGTAATGACCAGTAGGCTCGTTGGAGGAGTCGCTAACGATGGTAAAAGTACCTGTTTTACCTGGAGCTACCACGCCGTTCAATGGCAAAAGCTTGAGCCAGGGTACATGGCCCTGATTGATAGCCGTCCAATGTAGATTGGTATTGCCTGTGTTACGGATGGTGATTTGTTGGGTATCGCTGTTATTCAACTGCACAGATGTTGCGCTCAATGTCATCGCTGGACAGAAGCCCAGCACACAGGGATTGGTAAACCAGAGACCACCCAGCACACTACTGGCGAGTAGCAAGAGCACAAGCAATACAACGAGAACATTGCGCCAGGGCAATTTCTTACGCAGAGGTAATTTTTCCCCTGCTGGTTGCGCTGGCTCACTACCCGGTTTCAGCGTGCCAGCGATAGCTCCATCGTCAAGGGTCGTTGCTTGAGCCAATACCACCTCGCGCTGTTGCGGCCTCTGCTTAGCACTAATGGTAAGGGGTGAAGATTGAGTCTCAGCAGGGGGCAAGATGGACGTCGGCAATGCTGACAGTGCATCGATTTGCTCATCGTTGGCGGACAGCTTTTGGGTGGCATAGTGCTGCTCGTTGGCCTCTGTTTGTACACGGGAGGAACGCTCGACGGCGGCTCGATAGGCACGAGCGAAGCTCTGCATGTCCTTGTAACGGCTCGTCGGCTCCTTGGCGAGGCCGCGCAGGATGACGTCTTCCACCTCTACAGGAATAAGCGGTTGAAATTGCCGTAGAGAGGGCGGCGGCGTTTGGATATGACCGTGCATAATCGAATACAGATTACCCGTAAAAGGTGCGCGGCCTGTGAGCAATTGAAAGCACGTCACTGCGAGGGCATATTGATCGCTGGCAGCGCGTGGTTGCTCTAACCACTGTTCTGGCGCGGTATAGAGCGGTGTACCGACATAGCCCTGGAGCGAGGCATGGGTATAGCCCTCCAGGAGCGCGGAGACGCCAAAGTCAGCCAAGAGCAGGCGATCAGAGCTATCCAACAATAGATTGGCAGGCTTGACATCCAGGTGAATGATGCCGTGGTCGTGGGCATATTGCAAAGCAGCAGCAGCCCCTTCAAGATAGGGCAGGAGTTGCCGTGGTGTCAGGGGCGTTGTTTCCACGATGGCAGATGTTACCGGTACCTGGACGGTATCGTAGGTCTCTTTGTCAGGCACGTCCGCTACCACCGCTTCATTGCTGACGAGGGTGTTTTGCTGAGAAAGGGAAGATGCGGCGATGACGGTATCACCAATGAGCACAGTTTCCTGCGCTTCAGGTGTTGCTGGGCCAGGTTGCCGTGGCACATCTTGCAGTTGTGGGGTGAGTGACGGTGTCGTAGGCGTTGCCGAGGTGGGCAATACGGAGTAGAGTGGTAGGGAAAATGAACAGAAATTTTGCAGCGAGCCATTAGCTGCGTACTTCATCACCAGGTATGGTCGCCCCTCGGCTATCGTGCCGACACGCAGCACAGGTAAAATATTGGGATGGTCAAGGGCCGCGATGGCGCGCACTTCATGGGCAAACAGTTCCGCCGCCCGCCCATCAGCAACGTGTTCAATCGACATGACTTTAATGGCGACACGACGACTTAACGGCGGCAATTGTTCCGCCTCGTACACATCGCCAAAGGTGCCGGAGCCTATCCACCGCGTCACCCGGCAATCACCCAGCAATGCTCCTGCAAGCAAATATTTACAAAACTGGCAGGTTATCTGCTCATCTTGCCGCCCCTGTAGCGTTTGTGCGTATTCGACAGCAGCGTCAATATTGGCGTTAGCAGCAGTCGATGATTGGGAAATATCGCTCGTGGTCGCGGCAACGGGCGAGAGTACGCTCATATTTTTATGCGGATTTTTGGGATTTAAACACTGCCGCATATTACACCTCTATTAAGCATTGCATACATTCAATTGATGGTTAGACGTAGTCAGTACGAGCATAGCATGAAGTGGGATAACTGCATAGGTAATATTCCACAATTTCAGGGTTTTATCGGGAAACTTGGTTGCAAAGCTAGGGACCTGATGCTCACCGCGCCTAATGCTCACAAGGGGCATCACTACATTTAGTGGGCCTCCTGTGGGTATCAGGCAGGTTTCCCAATAAGCTCGTAGTATTGTTTATAATCCGCAACGGGGAGTGCCGAGGGCTAATTGACGCGCAGCATTCTGTTGGCGGCTCCATCGCGACGCACACGCCGTCCTTGCCGTATCTGCTGGGCGGAGAAGCGATCTTTTTGGGCCTCTAGTTTAATGAGCGGGAAAGGGCGATGGAATTGTTGATCAAACTGCTCGGCTTTTTCCTCGGAAATTTGGGCGCGTTTGTCGAAGGAGACGGCTAGAATTTCACGTTTCTCTTCATCGGAGATAGTCGTCAAAAGCAGGTAGGCCAGGGTAAATTCTGGTTTTCCTTGCTCCGCGTAGGCCAGAGCACAGGTCAAGCCATCAGCACCTTGTGCGATGTTTTCCTGAGCCTGGACGGTAAAAACATCTTTTTTGAGCAGCGAGGCATATAAATCCACAAAGGAACCGGGCATGATAAACTCCTCAGGTATGTTTCGGTCAGTAATCACCTGTAATAGTACCATATTTTTCTGGTGCTTTGTTGTTGTTCATGTGAAACGCCGCCTGCGGCGGCGGGGGAGAGAGGGAAACTAGGGCGCAGCCCTAGAACCCTGTCCCCCGGACAGGCTGCAGTCAAAGGGCTGCCGCCCTCTGCACTCCTGCTTTTATGTGAGATGCCGCCTGCGGCGGGGGAGAGAGGGAGACTAGGGCGCAGCCCTAGAACCCTGTCAAAGGGCTGCCGCCCTCTGCACTCCTGCTTTTCGCTTGTGTACGCCGCCTGCGGCGGCTAGGGAGAGAGGGAGACGGGGGCGCAACCCTAGAACCCTGTCAAAGGGCGGCGCCCCTTGTATCTCCGCTTGTCATGGGTACGGGACGACGAGTATTACGTTTAGCTCGTGGCGTAGAGCCGGATTACTACGCTTTTGGTCACGATTTGGGTGATATAGCGGTAGTGGGTATCTAGCCAGTGTTGGGCGGCGTGGGCTTGCGCGACCGTTGTGCTGGTGGAGAGGCGACCAATGATAAAGAAGATGCGCGAATGGTGTGTGCCAAAGTCGGCGAGGGCTTTGGGCTGAACGGCAAGTTGTGTATTGCCCTGGTGATTGGTCAGGTCGTACTGCACCCAGGGAAATGAGCCGGGTGAGTCGGCGGTAAAGTGGGCGGCACTGGGATAGGCTTTGAGGTAGTATTCAACTGCCACCTGGCAACCCTGGCTATTATCGAAACAGACCAGTCCATCATTGGGCTGATACTGGTGCTCTAGCCAGAAGGTTGTCACGTTCCAATCTTCGACTTGTGGTTGCTGGTAGTAGAGTGGCACGTAGTGTAGGGTAAGTAACAGCAAAACAATGCTTATTGTTACCTGGAGGATGGGGATTAGAGAGCCCATAGCCCTGTCTCCAAGGGTAGGTTTTGGGGACAAGGGAATGCGTAGAGACAGGGGGCGGCTGGAGGAGAAATGCGGGGGTCTTGTGCCTGTCTTGGTTGAACCTATCGACCCCTCCACCAGGACAGGCACAAGGCCCCCACCGCCGCCGCCACTCTGCCGCCTGTTCCTACGCATGCCATCACGCCTTCGCTCCTTTCCCAAGGAGCTACCATTGAAAGTGGTGAAGGTGCCTCCACTTAAGACGGCTATGCCTAGTCCTACGAGGAGCATGAATGGTGGGACGATGGTTACGAGGTAGCGGCTGGAAAAGAGGCGGATGGGGCCCTGGGAGATGACGTAGCTCAGGAGCAAGGGCACGATGAGCCAGCATACGAGCGCGAAACCCACTGGCAATAGGTGTTGTAACCGAGCTACGTGTTCGTCTTGTACGCTATTGACGAGAGAAACGCGGCTGAGCAGGCGTTTTCCCCAGGAACGATAGGCTATTGCCGCGACAAATAGACCTAGCACAATCATAGCCAGCAGCAGGTAGAGGTAGATTTTGCTATTCGCGCAGATGGTAAGGAAGAGCAAATAGAGATCTATGGGATGAGGAATGGGGAGCCAACCGGTCTTTGAGCCGTGGCGGCTGGCATAGATTAGTGGAGCAGACAGGACGAAGATAGCCACGAGGGTGACAAGAGCGCTGCGCCATTGTTGACGCACGTTTGTACGCCAAGGTCCGGGCATGAGCCATAGACCGCCAAAGGCTGTTGCCTGCGCGGCCAAGACGAGGAAGCTGAATAACTGGCTATAGATGGCCACGAGCATGGCGATAGCGAAACAGGCCCACCAGCCTTGCTGGCGCGACTGTGTCGTCATGATGGTGAAGAGGGCGTACCAAGCAAAACAGAGCAAGAGCAGTTGTAAGGCATAGGAGCGCGTATCCTGGGCATAGACTAATTGGAGGTCATTGAGGACATAGAGTGCTGCAGCGACAAGTCCGGCTAGCGTGCCGAGGAAGCGTCTTCCTAACAAGAAGATGACTACCGCACTGGCGGCGGCAAAGACTGCCGAGGGTGAGCGGACTACTATTTCGGTGGGATGCCATCCCAGCAGCGCGGTGAAACTCAGCCAATAATGCATAAAGACGTAATAGAAGGCCATATTTGACTGTGTGGCGAAGATAATTCGTATCAGTACAGAGAGGGGTTGGCGGGCGCGTTCAACGGAGAGTATTTCATCGAACCACATACTTTGTGTGCCTAAGCGGTAGAAGTTGAGGCTGAGGGCAATACCACCAATGAGTACGCATAGTAGCCAATAGTTCACGGTAAAAAAGTGGTCAATCGCCGCTAGCTTGCGACGCCAAGGTGATACTTCCGATGTTGTATTTGCGCTGTTTATGGGGGTGTCTTTTTCCTCTACCACATCGCTTAACTCGCCACTTGCCTGGGTCATGAAATTCCTCCTGGGGTATTCAGCCAACAGTCTGCTCTGTGGTATATAAACGCACGATAACGGTGCGTGTCACAATTTGTGCTATATAGTGATAATGGCTATCGAGCCATTGTTGCGTTTGGTGTGCTAACAGGGCGGCGCGGACATCGGGCAAACGCCCCACGATATAAAAGAGACGCGGATGTTTTGCCGCAAAGGTTGACAGGGTATGCGGGTTAACCGCCGCCTCGGGATGGTCTGAGCGAAAAGTTGCCCAGGAAAATGCTCCCGGCGTGTCCGCGGTAAAGTGGGCGGCACTGGGATAGGCGTGCAGGTAATACTCAACCGCGATCTGGCAACCCTGCTCCACGGCGTTATCGTAGCAGACGAGGCCATCGCCGGTCTGATACTGATGCTCCAGCCAAAACGTCGCGGTATTCCAATCCTCGACTTGAGCACTCCTATAATAAAGCGGAACGGATTGCAAAGCAAGGAGCAGTAGCCCAAGAGTAAGGACGAGCCGCACATAGGGCCACCGTATAGTGGTGATCCCCATGGCAACCAATAACAGCAGCGGCGGTACAACAGTCAGCAGGTAGCGCGATGAAAAGAGACGGATTGAGCCTTGCGAGAGCAGGAAACTGACTACGATTGGTACGAATAGCCAGCAAGTAAGGGCGAGGAGGAGGGGGAGATAGTTGTTGGCATAGCCTGTATCCATACTGCCGCCACCGTCAAAGGCGATACTTTTCACATAAAGGTGTTGGTGGAAGGGACGGGCCGATAAATCGGCGGTGGGCGCGCTAAAGCGGCCCCTACGGAGAGTATAGGGAAGTGCCGTATTACAAAAAGCCAAAGCACAACAAACTATCATGAGGCAGGCGTAGATTTTGTTGGCACTGCTGATGGTGAGTAGTAGCACGGCGATATCTTTGAAATGAGGGACGGGTAACCAGTCTGTTTTCGAGGGTTGGAGGCTGAGCGGTAGAAGGGGGAGGGATAAGAGGGCAATAGAGATGAGGCTCAGCAGTGCTGCGCGCCATTGCTGACGCGCATTGGAGTAGGAAGCTGGTATGAGCAACCAGAGGGCAAAGGTGCAGAGCTGTGCCAGTAAGATGAAAAGACTAAAGAGGTGGGAATAGAGGGCCAGGGTGGTGGCGAACACAAAACAGAGCCACCAGCGCCATTGGCGCGCCTCGTCCAGGTTGGCGTGAAAGAGGGCGTACCATGCCAGACAAACGAGTAGCAGTTGCAGACTATATGAACGGGCCTGCTGGGCATAGACCAGTTGGAGGTCATTGAGCAAGTAGGAGCTTGCCGCTACGATACCGACAAAGCGTCCTGAGAAGCTCTGGCCCAGCAGAAAAACAACCACGACACTGCATGCCGCGAAGAGCGCTGAGGGGAGGCGCACAATAAATTCGGTGGGATGCATTCCCCATGACGTTGTTATGGCTAGCCATGCGTGTAACAGGAGGTAGTACAGTTCCATATTTGGCTCTGGGCCGAAGATGATGTGCCAGAGGAGTGGTAGTGGTTGGCGTGCCAGTTCCACAGAAAAGGCTTCGTCGAACCAGATGCTCGGCACACCAAGCCGATACAGGTTAAGGGCCAGGGCGATGGTGCAGAATAAGAGGCTCAATAGGCTGTTTGAGAGGTGGAGGCGACTCTTTCTGTTATTCTGGCGAGAGGCATGGCATTCTTGTGGTTGGTCATGTGCCATGCTGTGCTTTAGTTGCAAGAATACCTCCAAGGTTTTTTTAGTGTAGGGGCAGATTTATAAGTGTGGGGACGGGCCGATAAATCGGCAGTGGGCACGCTAAAGCGGCCCGTACAGGAATGTGTTAGCGCCTATTGTTGGGTTGGGTTAGGTGGGAGGGATTGTTCTTCGCGGTGCCATTTGCGGGCGTAGATGAACATTTCGCGGAAGGCGCGGGCTATTACTGCTGGTTTCGCTCCTGTGGCTCGACCGCTACGACGTGGTAGGTGGCGCACACCCAATTGGGTATAGATATAGCCAGCGCGGGTGAATTTATACAAAATCTCGGTATTGATCATCGCGCCGCGTGTTTCGAGGTGGTGCTCGCGGAAGAATTGGGAGCGATAGAGTTTAAAGGCACAATCAATGTCGCGCACGTGCAAGCCAAAGACCAGTCGGACCAACATTTTCCAGCCCCAGGCATTCAGTTTACGTAACCATGTATCCTGGCGGTCGATGCGATAGCCCAGGACAGCGTCGTATTCATCGACAAGGGGAAAGAAACGCTGGAGGTCGTGAATATCAAATTGACCGTCGGAGTCCATGAAAAAGGTGAGGTCTTTGTTGGCGGCCTCAAAGCCACTGACGAGGGCGGCTCCATAGCCTTGATTCACAGGATGATTAATAATTTGTACACGCGGGTCTTGTGCGGCGATTTCTTCCACAATCGTCTGGGTGGCGTCTTTACTACCGTCGTTGACAACGATGATTTGAAAATCCTCTACCCATGCAGTCAGTGCATCAACAACAGCATGAACGGTCGCGCCAATGGCCTCCTCCTCATTGTGTGCTGGCATTACCACTGAAAGGCTGTGTGTAAGTTTCAACATCCGATGGTTCACCTCTGACGACGTTTGATGCGTATTGCTGAATGTCATGGTTTTATTTCCTGATTGCTCTGCTTTGAGCCTTAACTATGCGCTGGCCAATAATCTATACAATAGCAGTATAAACGAAGATCGAATTGGTATTTTTACAGCGGTAGTGTGTTTCCTTTTGTTTGACTGGCCGCCTGCGGCGGCGGGAATGGGTGGAAAGAGAGCTAGGGCGGTTGTCCCTTGCATCCGCTTGCCGTATGTGGCCCTGTGCATTTGAGACATTTAATCTATGGTAATTGAGAAACGTGTACAGTATGGTGTTTGTAACGCGAGTTGGGAAAACGCGCGGCTGCAAAGAATAGAACTACATTTCAAGGGTGTCTGGAATTTTGTGATCGTTGGGACACTTGGGACTCTAGATTCTTCATGGGTGGGCATTCGATGGGATAATGATTGAGGGGAATTTTGGGATCGTTGGGACACTTGGGACATGTCTTTTTTGTTAGTGGACTGTCAAACTATGCGTGACGGGTAGAGACGTTGCCCCGCCACCCCGGACAGGCACAAGGCCCCATACATTTCAAATAAGCCTGGGAAGTGGCGTGTGTAGGGACAAGGAGCGGACGCGGCGGTCGATGGGGGGCCTTGTGCTTGTCCTCGTCCTGTGGGAAGTCTCGAACCCCCACCAGGACAGGCACAAGGCCCCCACGTCCACAACTCCTCGTCCCCCTGTCCCTATTACCTGTCCCCCGGACAGGGTGCACGCTTCGCACGCCGTTCCACCTTATTTGAAATGTATTGGGCACAAGGCCCCATCCTCAACCCCACGTCCACCCACTGTCCCTACACACGCCTCGTGTGGCCCCTCAAGTGAAGATTGATAATCCAGTAGCGACTTAGTTAGGAGATGCTGGTGGGTTGACAGTGTTAGCTTTGACAAGGGGGGTTCCTTGTATTGACTTATGAAGAGTATAGCATATTTATGATGAGCAAGCAAGGGGTGAATTGGGTTGGCTGAATTTCGTTGCGTGAGGTAGGTTCATCTGTTATAATAGTTGGGCATTTTAATGTGGAAGAGAAGGAATTATGACTATGCCCGAACGCTATAAGACATTGAAGGGATTTGAAGACGTGTTGCCTGATGAGGAAGCTTATTGGCAATTCGTTGAACGTACCGCGACGCAGGTGGCACACTTGTATGGATATCGACGTATCGAAACGCCGCTCTTGGAAGAGACGAGTGTTTTTCATCATGGTGTCGGTGAGGGTACCGATATTGTCGAAAAAGAGATGTATAGCTTTGAAGATCGGGCCGACAAAGAGGGTCATAGTACTAATATTACCTTGCGCCCGGAGGGAACGGCGGGTGTGGTACGAGCGTACCTGCAAAATGGCCTTTTCAAGCTGCCGCAGCCGGTGAAGCTGTTTTACCTGGGGGCATTTTTCCGACGCGAGAAGCCGCAAGCGGGGCGTTTTCGCGAACACCACCAGTTTGGCTGCGAGGCATTGGGCAGTAGTGATCCGGCTGTTGATGCCGAGATGATAGGTCTGCTGTATCAATTCTATAGTACGCTCGGTTTGCAGCATATTCGTGTGGCGATTAATAGCATTGGCGACAGTAACTGCCGACCGCAATACATTGTACGACTGAAAGAGTATTATCAGCCCTTGCTCAATGATTGTTGCGATGATTGCAAGATGCGCTTTCAGAAGAATCCGCTGCGCCTGTTGGATTGCAAAAAGCCGCAGGACCAGGCGAAGATTCAGGCTGCGCCGAAGATTTCCGAGTATCTGGACGACGCGTGTCGCGAACACTTTGCGGCGGTACAGCACTACTTGCAATTGTATGGCGTGCCTTTTACGCTGGACCCGTTGATTGTGCGTGGCCTCGACTACTATACGCGCACGGTTTTCGAGTTCAGTTCGGAGATCGATAAGCTGGCACTGAATGGTGGTGGACGCTACGATGGGTTGGCGGAGATACTGGGTGGCGCACCGACGCCAGGGATTGGCTTTGGAGCGGGCATCGAACGCATCATCGCCGAGATCAAGAAACAGGGTATCACGCCGCCAGAGGAAGAACGAGCCCGTGCCTTTGTTGTCTACTCGGATACAACGGCACAGCTCAAGGCGGCGGCGATACAACTGGTGGCTGATCTGCGCCACGCTGGCTTTAAGGCTGAGATGAGTTATGGTGATCGCAGTCGCAAAGCGCAGATGAAGCAAGCTAATGCTTCGGGTGCAAGCTATGCTATTATCATTCGCGAGGATGAGTCGAGCCAACTGGTTTTTGCCGTCAAAGACCTGCAAGCGGGGGGGATGGATCTCGATGCTAAGCAGGTTGATGTGCCGCGTGGGCAGGTGATCGAGTACTTGCAAGGCAAGCAGCCTATTCACATGGGGTAAATTGTAGTGTTTTGTTGCTCTACATTTGAAAGGCCGCCTTTGGCGGCCTTTCAAATGTAGAGCAACAAAACACTACTGAATCAAGGGTTAGGAGCCGGTGTAGCCCATTACGCTGGTGGAGCCGGGGATGGAGTTGTTGTAGTTGAAATAGAGGCTGCGTTCGGCTACGACGGGCAAGGTGGGGCCGTTGCCGGGGGGTAGGGACTGCACTACGAGCGAGATATCTGCCGAGCCGCCACCTGAGAGGGGGATGTGCAGGTAGGAGTTGCCATTTACTTGTGCTACCCCCATGGCGGGGAGGCTGAGCTGCTGTTGGGTGACGTAGTGGGTGCTGCCCTGCGTGACAAAGTAGGTGACGGAGACGCGGATGGAGCTACTGTTGGGATTGAATAGCGTGATGAACTCGCTAAAGGAGTTGCCCAGGTGGCCTTCGGCGAAACTATAGATAGTGGCAAGCCCCTGCAAGCCGGGGGAGACGCCAACTACCTCTACGCCTGTTGGCGTTGGTGTCAGGGAAGAGAAGCTGAAGAATTCTTGCCGTTCGGCGACGATGGCTATCGTATTCATGGATTGGACCTTCATTGAGACAAGCGTGTCACCCCCCACATCACTATTCACCGGACGCACGACCACGCTGTTCGCTGGTACAGAGATATTCACCGTTCGGGTTGTGGCGTTGGCAAGGGCGTAGGTGATGGTTACCGCGGCTGATGTACCCTGATTATTGACGTTGGAATTGGCGATGATAAGATTTTCCTGTGCTGGCGCGCCTTGCGCACCGGTGAAACCATCGGGGAAATACCAGCTTGTGGCAGGTGTGGAGCCGAGCACGGAACTGCCCCCATTGACAGTGCCGTTTATACCAGAAATAGTGGTGTGGAAGTAGAGCGGACGCTCGACCACCACTGGCTGATTTGAATCGATCTGGATCAAGAACTGTTTGCCCACGGGTACGTTCGCGTTGACGGCGATGGTGCTGCGCTGACCGGAGGGGACGCTGGCGGTAGTCTGACCAATTACGCTTCCGGCGCTATAATAGGTAGCTATCACTGTTGCTTGGGCCTGTCCTAGCGGATTGAGAATAGTGATATAGGTAGAGTAGCCAGGGAAAGTCTCGCCATTGGCAAAGGTAAAGTGCAGTCCGGGTTGTGTTGTACCGACGATGTCAGAACCGCCAGGGGTGTTGCCGCCAAAGTTGAAGTAGATGGGACGTTCAGCGACGATGGGCATAGTGGAGGAAAGAGCCACGGAGACATCCTGCCCACCTGGGGAGGTACGGCTGACTTGCAAGAAACTATCGACATCGAGCGTCGTGCGAGTACTGGCCGCCACGGTAACAAGCTGGGTCAACGAGGGCTTGCCACGCAAGAGGTAGTTGATGGTGACCTGGGCTGAGCTGTTCACACTGGGATTTTCTAGGGTCAGGTATTCCTGGAAACCGCCGCCCACGCGACCTTCGGCAAAGTACCAGCGTTTATTGCTGGGAACGGGCGATGGCCCTGGCAGACTGGCAACAGCCATGGTGAAGCCGTAGACATCAGGCGTACCTATACCTGTCACCATATCATACGCAGTAGTGGCTGGATAATGGAGATTGGAGCCACGGGTGACATCGTGAAAAGCCGTGCTGTAGAGCGCGCTGGAGTTGAGAAGCGTGTAGAGAGTGGGATTGAGGAAACCGAGGTTTGAGCCTTGATGGGCGAGTTGGTACTGGTTCGCCAGTACGATGGCGGCAGCCCACATGGGGGCCGCACTGGACGTGCCACCCACATGGATAAAGGGGGCGGAAGGCTGGCAATTCGCCGCCGCGATGGTGCAATAGACGACGTAGCCAGTATTGGGGTCGGCATTGATGGAGATATCGGGCACTTGCCGACAGTAATTGCCGCCACTCGCCTGACATGGTGTGGCACTACTATAGCTATTAAGCACACCGGGCCCTTTTTGGTAGGAGGGCATACTCCAGAGTTGGCTGATGCCACCGCCGGAAGCGTAGCCAGCGGTGGGAGAATCTGACCAGCCACTTTCGCTGTTATAGGAATTATCGGAGTTGAGGGCGAGATGCGTGCCGCCCACGCCGGTCATGTAGGGGTTGCTGGCTGGATCATCGACGCTTAAAGCTGAGCTGCCGCAATCATAGGCTCCAGTATCGCCAGAGGCGGCGAGGAGAGATTGGCCCTGGGTAGCGGCCTGGATAAAAAATTGCTGCTCGGCGGTGATATTGGCAGAGGAAAGATCTTGCTCACACAGACCCCAACTTGTACTGACCACAGGTATATCGTCGTGCAAAATACGCGCCCACTCGTCGTTATAGCCGGTATCGGTGTTGGGGGCTTGATAGACGGTCAGGTTGGCGAGATTGGGCAGCATGCCAAGCAAAACTTCCATGTCCAATTCAACTTCCAGAGCACCCGCGCCCGGAGTGGAGACCCCTCCGTCAATGACACTCGAGTTGATCGCGGTGGGAGAGTTGGGGGCGAAACAAGCTCGATAGGCGCTGATGTCGCTGGCGGAAAAGCTATCCAGTTCAAAGAGGGCTGCGCTCTGCCCTTCGCCATGATAGCCTGCCGTATAGAGGCGGCTAAAATCATACGCGCTGGCAAACTGGGACGGGGTATAATACTGGCTCGCCAGGTTACCAGCGCCGGGACAACTGACGGTAGTGGCAAGCTGGTTGGTGATCACATGTGAATGCAGTGGAGGGTGTTGGCGCAGTTCGGCACTACTGAGGCCACTAATAAGCTGTACGAGGGGACGCAAGGCAAAAGGGATACTTGGCGCGAGGGAGTTGGCATAAAATAGATGACCATCCACTGCGCGATAGAGGTTGATCTGTACACCAAAGGCTTGCTCGGCCTGAGCTACTGAGCCGCGAAAATCAAGCACCTGTTCACCCACGACGGCATGGGTTATGGTAAAGCCCTGTGTTTTTAGATAGCTGCTGATCTGCTGGACATCCTGGGCCGTTGGGCCGTATTGCGCGGCAAACTCGGTGGGTCGCAAATAGCGGTGATACAGAGTGGAAGCAGGGGTATAGATGGCCTGCACATATTGCTGTAATGCGGATAGATGATGAAGGCTGAGGGTAATGCTGAGCGAGAGGGTTTGCTGGGGATTGGCAGCAGCCACGACGTGGCTGTGGACTAGTAGTGGCGGCGTTCCGCCCACGGGAAGGGTGGCGCTACTTTGCAGCGTAGTAGCCCTGGTCATTTGTTGAGAGAGAAACGGCATCCCCAAGCACAGTAGTAGAGCTAGCAGCATGCCCCACAGCAACCATTTTGAACGAGGCATATTGCCTGGCCCCCTTTGTTCTATTACGGCGTTCTTGCCGAGAAACACTTGTTTCTTTCAGTATAAGAAAGAAGTGAAATGTGCGGCGATTGGTCATTTTTCGAGAAGTGGAGAATAGGACGAATAGGACATTTGAGACTTCGGGACTTTTGGGACAATTGTTTGGAGGGTTTCAAGTCGAGATGAGAATGGACGGGGCGTTTGAGTGCCGACCAGTCCTTTGGTTATAGTAAGTTTACATGATTTTGGGGAGGAAAACAAGGGGAGTGTGGAAGGAAGGTGGAGGGAAGGGGCGCGTGTCCTCGTCCTGTGGGAAGTCCAGAACCCCACCAAGACAGGCACAAGGCCCAATACAACTCACGTAAGCCGGACACCGCCCCACCCCAGGGTACCCGTAAAGGGTACCCCTACCATGGACGGACACGCCCATAAAGCCGTTTCGCGTCCATAGTAGGGGTACCCCTCGCGGGTACCCTGGGGTGGATGGGTGTGGCTCCTCAGGCCGATTTATCGGCCAACGGGACGGGCCGATAAATCGGCGGTGGCGGCGATAAATCGCAATACCATTCAAATAAGGATGAACGGCAACACCGTGTGTGTAGGGACAGGGGGATGAGGGGATGCGGACGCGGGGGCCTTGTGCCTGTCCTGCTGGGGGTTCTGAACATCCCACAGGACGAGGACAAGCACAAGGC
>JBBQXY010000125.1:0-18300 GCA_038209195.1 Ktedonobacterales bacterium
CTGGCTGGCCCTCGATGATCTGACCAATTATCCTTCCCAGTACCGCGTCAATGATGCGCTGGACGCTGCCAAAGAGATGGGCTTGACGGTGATCCGCTCCCACGATTTGGGCGTCTCGACTGGCTGTGCCAATTGCATCGAGCCCTCCCTCGGCGTGTTCAACGAAACCGCCTTGCAACACGTCGATTACGTGATCAAAGCCGCCAGTGATCGGGGATTGCGGCTCATCATTCCTTTGACGGACAACTATCATTATTCCGCGGGCGGAAAGCACAACTTTACCGATTGGCGTGGCATCTCGGACGAGAATCAATTCTACACGAATAGCCAGGTGATCGGAGACTTTGAAACGTATATCAATACCCTGCTCAATCGCGTGAATACCTATACAGGCGTAGCGTATAAAAACGATCCAACCATTATGGCCTGGGAGACGGGCAATGAGCTGCAAGCACCGACGAGCTGGACGCAGACCATCTCCACTTACATTAAAAATATCGATAGTAGCCATCTCGTGATCGATGGACGCTATGGCATCGACCCCAATGCCGCTAGCTTGACCAATGTGGATATCGTCTCTGATCATTTTTATCCCAAGAACGCCGCCAGGATTAAAACAGACACGACCGCCGCAACGAAAGTTGGGAAAGCCTATATTATTGGCGAATTCGATTGGAATGATGCCAATGGTGGCGACACCTTGAGCAAATTCCTGAGCGCGATACAGAGCAATCCCGCTGTAGCGGGTGATGCCTTCTGGGAACTGTGGTCGCACAATGATGGCTATGGCTATGTGCATAACGAGCTAAAGTACGATCTACACTTCCCTGGTGACACGGTGGCGATGCGGAGCGCTGTGCAGCTCTTGCGTTCGTTTGCCTACCAGACAGGCAGCCGGGCCGTCCCAGCCTTGAGTGTTCCAGCCGCCCCGTTGTTGGAGACCGTGCTGAGCAATGGCAGCAGCAATACCGTGGTCTGGCAAGGCAGCGCCCTCGCGGCCACCTATTCGGTGAACCGTTCCACCAGTAGCCCGAACGGCCCCTGGACCACCATTTGCAACCAATGTGCCACCGATAACAGTACGCCGTGGGTCGATACACAAGTGCCAGGTGGGCCTCTCTGGTATAGTGTCACAGCATATAATGTCTCTGGTGTGGCGAGTGCGCCTTCGGCCTCGTTCCAGTCCGGCTCGACCGGAGTGCTAACTGACAATTTGAATGATTGGAGCCATGTCTACCAGCACAGTACGAACCTGAGATTTGATACGGCGAATGTTCAGTACATGAATGGAGACACCTCGCGCGTGATGAGAACCACAGCCACGCATGAGTTTATTGTATGGAAACAGGCGAACATGAAAGCCTTCCAGGCTATCTCATACTACTGGCTCAGTGAGCCAGTGTCGCCTCTATCCTTATACATCTCTGCCAACGGAACAACCTGGACGGCAGTCACCGCCAACGTCGTAGGCCTCCACGCGGACTGGCAGCCCAACATCTATTCGCTGCAAAACCTCTCAGGTGTCAACTATGTCAAAGTCGTGTGGAATAACATTACTGGTCAAGTCTGGAATCCGAACTTGGGAGCGGTGAATATCCTGTATTAAGAAGCAGATTAGCGTAATGAATATACGCCATCAACCCTTTCCAAGGGTGATGGCGTATATTCATGTTTTTCAGGGTGGAGTAGCTCCATGTAAATCTGCTCGATCCGCTTTGCGACGATGCTGACTGTAAAGAGGCGAGCGCGTTGGCGTCCAATGATACCCATCTGCGTGCGCTTCGTTGCATCCAAGAGCAGCGTGCGCAGTGCTGCTTGCAATGACTTTACATTGCCTGGCTCAACTAACAGACCAGACTCGCCATCGACAACTACATCCAGTAACCCTCCCACTGCTGAAGCAACGACAGCTTTGCCACAAGCCATGGCCTCTACCGCGACTTGTCCAAAGGGCTCTGACCATAGAGAAGGTACCACACCTACTGTGCAATGCAGCCATCCAGCCATCACCTGAGCATGAGAAATATTGCGCACCACCGTCACGCCAGCAGGTGTATTGATGGGCGTATCGCCATAATCAGAGATTACCGCAACAAGTGGTGCCAGATCAGACAATCCTTTATAGGCCTCGAGTAACACTTCCCAACCTTTTGTGCGGCCCTGGCGGCCCACAAAGAAAATGTAATTATCCGTAGGAGGCAGAAAGGCAGGTCGCTCGACACTGTTTGCCTCCTCCACGACAGTATCAGGAATAAAGGTTGGCACTACCTCCAGAGACTGCAATGGTTGCCCAGTGGCTACATAGCTTGCATCTCGCACAGCCGAACTAATAGCGATATACTTATCTACATACCGATGCATGTAGCTGCTGAGCTTCAATCCACTCGTCAGGAGAGCTGCCTTTCCTTTACCATACTGGGAACTCGCACAGCGAATACATTTGAGATAGCCTGGTCCAGTACAAATTTGATCGTCATTATAGTAGGTCATGGTGGGGCAGCACAGACTATAATCGTGGAGTGTCATGACGAGTTTGGCACCACTCCAGGCCTTTATTCCCGCGTAAGAGTACAGCATCCACCTGCGCGCATGCACAATGTCAGGCCGCTCCTGCTCCACGACGCGACGCAGAGCTACCATCATGCCAGGATCGGGTATTGGAGGATGGAACTGTTGCTTCTCATTCTCGTAGAATGCTGCGAGCAGTTGGTTCCAGCCATTGAGGCGATGCACTCTCACACCCTCGTCTTCTTCAAAAGCTGGTGCTCCCTTACGGCTTAGTGTTGCTACGGCAACGTGATGACCCCGCCGCACTAACTCGCGCGAGAGCGTCTGGACATGTCGCTCCATGCCACCTATATAGGGTGGATAAAAGTCGGACAGCATCAGTATTCTCAAAAAATAGATCTCCTTGTGCGAACATTTTCTACGCGACTGACATTCAGCATGACACTTTTCCGGCTGCGCTTCCCGTTGGGCTATTGAGGGTCACATGCACCTCACGATAGATAACCTGCGGATTATCTGCCCGGTAAAGCACTGCTTCAATATAATTGAGAGCAGAGGCTCCTGGCTTGACGATGATGGCTTGACCCCATTTTTGCTGCGGAGCCAGCACAACCGATGACCATGTGCTTACGTTAGTGCTATTGCTGGTCACGACGATACGATACGATTCAGCAGTAGCTTCAAAGCTTTGTACTCCTACCTGTACTTGGCAACTATTATTCGCTGCCGGTAAAAGCCAGAATTGCGTAAAACTGGGTTGTGGATTTGGCGGTCGAATGCCAGAGAGCCAGAGAGCTCCCCCTGTTACCAGGATTGCCAACCCTAAAAAAGTGTACTCTGGCACAGTGAAGCGTGGCCTTACATTTTTTTTAGCTTGCGCCGTCTCTTTTCGGCGCAGGAACACCACCAGGAGGGCAAATACAGTGGTGAGCAGTCCCAGGGCCAGCGTCCATGATAGAGCTCGTAATCCTATTGGTAAAATATTGAGCGCGAAACCCACCACCACATCGATGGCCATACTTAAGCCCAGGCTGAGGATAACGTGATCAGCTACATTAATGGGTTGTCCTATTTTTAAGCTTGGTCGACGAATAAGATTGGCTGTCGCCAGGGGTGTCGGCTTCTTTCTACCAAACAGGGCCTGGGTGAGCATATAGCCTGGCAAGATGAGTATTAACGGTAGCGCAAGGATGACGCCTATCGCCAGGGGACGACCAGGAATTTGCAACACGACGACATTGATCACTACCACCAGCATGGCAACGATGAGATCAAGGTTTTTTAAACGCACGGTAGAGACCTCCTCAAAAAAACCAACTGAACGGAAAAACGTCTGTATGACGCTGTCCTTTTATTGACCTGAGCCATTTGCAAACGCTCCAATATCGTAAATCACGATGTTACCGTCATCAAACAGTCGTTTGATTTGGGGGATGGCGTTAAATTTTGTCAGCACCGCTCTACTAATGGGGCTGGTGAGCGAAAAAGAACCAGCTTCGCCTTCCTCAAAATAGAATCCTGCTAAAGGGAGAGAGGTACTTAAGCGTAGATCAACGACGAGGTACCGTATCTTCCCCTCCCGTAATATACCCATCTCCTTAGGGCCAAGTTTTGATGCGTAAAAAACAGGCGCAACATCTACCTTATCGTCCAGACCAGTTACAATGCGCTGATCCCCATACGAGAGCATTAGGATGCGGTTAATGCGATCGGTGGCAATTCTGTTGTTGGGGCCAAGATAGTTTAGACTCCATACTGCGGCTTGGATGCCCTCGGGCTCAACGGAACGCACATCGGCGGTGACGAGATAAGGACCCGGTAAATTCGATAAAGCAGGGCCGGATTCTAAAATTACGCCGCCTAAAAACATTATGGCGATGGCAGAGGTGATGAGCGAGAGCGCTTTCAGGCTGAGCTTGCGCTTGCGTGTTGGCCAGAAATAGGTAATAAAAATGGTTAAAATATAGGAGAGCGGTAAAAAGAAGAAAGCCGCCGAGCGGTCGGTGATTTCGGCACCAAAGTTGGTGAAGCGAAATACCTGGCTAATGGGATAGGCAAAGGAGACGATACCAAACGTAATGGCCAGCGCGTTATGGCGGTGCTGTTGCCAGAGGCCAAGGAGGCCAAAGGGAAGGCCGAATAATGCGAGGGCAACGGATGCTAGCATCAGGAGTCGGTCCCAAATTGGCGTTGCCGGCACACTTGGATTCGTGACAAATAATGCTCGCGGTGCGCCCGTACCTGCAAAGATATCGCTAAGATTCGTGAAGGCATGGATAAAATACGCAGAAAGATAACCCAGCACTGGATTGCCGGACAGGAAAAAAACAAAAGCCAGCGAGAGAAAAACCGCAAACAAGGCGATAGCCGCTAAGTGGGCGCGGAACTTAGCGGCAGTTTTTTGAAACAGACTCGTGATTGCCCACAGGACGAGAATGCTATCGAAGACATAATCTGTCATATGATGTGTCATGGTCACGGCTACCACTGCAATCCAGGCCGAGATGATGAACCAACGATACTTTTGTGTGCTGAAGGTTTCATAACGTGCCAATAGGTAGAGCATAAACGTAGCCAGGGGTAGGCCAAGCGTTTCATAGTTATATAAGGCATCAAAAAAAACAAAATGCGGGTTTGTCATATAGATGATGGTGGCAATACCTGCCATGCGACTTGATTCGGTAATTTGCTCATAAAACAAGAAAAGCGCTAAGATCATCAGTAAGCGCGCGGCACTGATGACCAGAGCACCTGCATAGAAGGTACTCAGGCCAGACATTGTACTGATGGCGTTGGTGAGCATTTCCATTCCAGGGTAGAATGGACTGGTAGTTAGCATTGGGTTCTCGCTAAAGAGGTGTCCTGTTCGCAGAATATCGTCAGCGGTACGCCAATGGATAAATTCGTCATAAGATGAGAAATGCAGGGTACTGACCATGAATTGAACGAAGTAGAGCGATATGCCCAGCACACAGAGGAGGCAGAGACGCTCAAGCCGCGAGGGTGCTGGGGACAGCAGCCGTACCAGATGCGGCACAAACATCAACAGGAGGCCAAGTAGGAAAACAAATTCAAAGACAGCATTGCCATAGGACGAGAGAAAATAGGAGAGAGAAACAAGGAGCAGTCCTAACGCCGTCAGAAAGGTGAGGATAGGGAATAAACCCAGCGCGCGCTCTTGTTTCCCTTCGGCGAGGCCACGCGTAGCGAGTTCCTCGGGTTGAGGGTCCTGTACTAAAGTCTGCATGGTAAGAATGGTATGTTTGAGTGGCCCTGGTAGATGGTTCAGTACAGCATGAAAGAAGGTTTTTTTTGCTGGCGTTACAGAGAGCTTCACCGTCTCTACTTCTCCCCAGGAGTTTAGATCACCCTGGGGATGCTGATACGTTGCTGGCCTGCTAGACCCATCATGCCCAAAAGAGTGTGGTTGCCTGAATTGATCTTTCACTGAATTGGCTACTTCCTAGCTTTTTGCTATTTCAATACGCGGACGACGAGTGAGCGTCAAAAAATCTCATGCTGCGACTAGTTCCTGGTAGATTTGCTCGATGCGTGGCACCACTGATTTTGCCTGAAATGCGACCACCCTGTCTCTGCCCATCTGTCCCATGCGCTCTCGTCGCAGCGGGTCATCTAACAAGCATTGGATCGCCTTTTGCAATACGTCAGGGTCTCCTGGAGCGACAAGGAAGCCAGTTTCACCATCGATGACAATGTCAGCCAGGCCACCTATGCGCGAAGCAATCACGGGCTTTCCCCTGCTCATGGCTTCCAGGGCTACAATGCCAAACGGCTCTGCCCATGTCGAAGGGATCAGCCCAATTGAGCAGCGGCTCCAGGCCCCCATGACGGCCTCGTGGGGCCAATCTGCAAAAATAAAGACCTTGTCAGTACAGTCGGCTGTCGGGATGGACCATTCAGGTGTTGGATAGCCAATCAGTACGAGGGGCGGCGCATTGGTAAGTTTTGCATAGGCCTGTAATAAGATATCCAGCCCTTTACTACGGCTAAACGTACCGACAAAGAGCAGAAAATCCTCAGCAGGTAGCTGCGCAAGATAGGGCTCGGCGTCAACTGACGGTACTGTCATCGTGTCGCTGATGAAATTGGGAATGACCTGGAATGGCAAATCGCCACGCATTAAGCCATTGCCCACCGCCGTCGCCTGGCTGACGGGGATAAACATATCCACCGCGGCGCGCTCAGGCATGCCCATGGCCCAGTTGCCCAGCACGGTTGGCACGCCCTTCACTAACCCGTAATGGTGGACAGCGCAGCCGAGGCATTTGACCAAACCAGGGCCACTACAGGGTAGACCGTGATGCATGAGAGTTTCCTTCGCACACACCAGCTTATAATCGTGGAGCGTGACGACCAGCCGGGCCTTACTCCAGGTTTTCAAGGGCAGAAATGAACGCACCAGCCAGTTGTGAGCATGAACGATGTGTGGGTGTTCCACGGCAATAATCTGGCGGAGTGCTAGCACCAACTCAAGATCAGGCAAAGGCGGTGCGTGCTGGCGTTTGTTATCACCGAACATCCCTGGTAAGCGCTGCATTGATGCGCGAATCCTATACACGCGTACACCCTGATCCATGGCGAATGAGGCTTGTCCGGCATGTTGTATGGTGACGACCGCTACATCATGGCCCAGAGCTACGAGTGCTAAACTAAGCGTCCGCACATGTTGCTCGGTCCCGCCGACAATGGGATGATAGAACTGTGAAAGCATCAGGATGCGCATGCACTTCTTCTTTCCACAATGGACTGGTAGAGCTCTAACAGCTCAGCGGCACAATCGTCCCATGTTGGCAACGTGATGCTGGCGGGTATTAGTGGATCACGAAGTTGTCTGACTATGGCTGTCGCAACTTCCTCGGGGCTACATTTTAAAGGCACGGCAAGGGCGAGGCCGAGCTCCGCGAATTCCTGTAAAGCCGTTGCGTTGGCCACGAGGACGGGCCGCTGCAGAGAGAGCGCCTCCAGCACAGCGATACCCTGGCCTTCATGCTCGCTGAGCAGCGTCACGAGATCGGCCTGAGCCATAATCGCCGCCATCCCCTCACTGTCACCAGGGGGGGCTGCCGCAATTTCCACATGTTCAGCCAGACCAAGCTCGCTCACCAATTTCCGCAGCTCTGCTTCATATGGTCCTTTGCCCACGATACGCAGCCGCACATCTGGAATGTGTGCTAAGACCTTCGGCAAAGCGGCGATAACGCGTTGATGGCCCTTATATTTTTCGAGCCGTCCGACAGACACAATCAATGGACCGACGCCCTTTTTCCGCGTTGCCTCTGCGACAGCGGGTAAATGGTGCGCTCCATTGGGGATAACGCTAAACTGTTCTGATGAGAGGTGCAAGCGCTCACGGAAGAAATCAGCTTCCCATTTGGAAGGGCCTATCAGGCGCTCTGCCTTCGCCAATAACGGGCTCAGAGCTACGCGTTGCGCTCCACGTATGGCTTTGCGGAAGAGCGATGAATCGCCGCCGCTATGAAAGGTAACGACATAGGGGATATTGGCCCGTTGCGCCGCCAGCATGGCCATTGGTGGTACGAGGGTATGATAGCCCTGGCAATGGATGATATCCCACTTTCTCTGCGCAATGGCGCGATAGATGGCTGGCGCAAAATAGTAATCCTTATCTGCTGGCCACGCGGGTACGCGAATGATCTCTACGCCTCTGGACATCTCCAATGCAGGGAGTTGCTCACTGGTGTCCGTGGTCAGCACGGTGACTTGCATCCCGACCTTGGCTAAGCGCCATGCTACCTCGTAGACATGCGTTTCAACGCCCCCGATAAAAGGAAAATAGCGTGCAGCCACCATCAATATCTTGAGCGAACGTGTGTTGCTCGTGATTGGTGGTGCCTCTTGCACGGCAATTTTATTGCCTGTGATCATTATTGCCTCTTTTCTACGTATATACATTGCATTTTGATTTCAGGGGAATTCATCCGGACGCCCCCCAGCCGGACGCCCACAAGGGGCGTCCCTACATTTCAATTAAGGTCAAATCCAAGGCGTATGAATGGTCTGTAGGGGCCGCTTTATCGGCAAACGGGACGGGCCGATAAAGCGGCGGTGGGCACGCTAAAGCGGCCCCTACGGATGGGCAGTTTATTTCACCTCATCCTCCGCAATTAGTCTTGAGCTATGCACTCTTTTGAAGAACTGACCGCTTGGGTAGAGAGATGGTGTTTTAGCTGGCTTCTCCATTGTTCGGTGAATGGAGGGTACTCTCGGCATTTCAACTGTATCGATGAGAGAGATAGTTTCTTCTTTCTTTCTCTGCTCTCTGGGCAGATAGCCCACAATCGGTATCATTGCTGTATCGATAAGCGAGATAGCTTCTTCTTTCTTTTTCTGCTCTCTGGACAGATAGCCCACAATCGGTATCATCGCTGTGTCGATAAGCGAGATAGCTTCTGGAGTTAGGTAGCTGGGCTCTACAGGCAGTTCCCTGCTCTTCCTCTCAAGCGAGATGGAGTTTTGTCCGTCCTCAGCTACCATGCTGACAGGCATAGGCTTACGGGAAAGGAGGATATCGGTTCCCACCAGCAGACTGCCAAATGACTGCGCAATGAGCCAGGCCCAACCAGCTCCCACGATCCCTATCCTAGGGAGCAATATCCAGGCTAGCGCCAATGTGATAGTAGCCATGCTCAGGTTGAGGAATGCGGCTTGATAAAGGCGTCGTTGTACACGGAGCAAGCTCACGTAGACATTGGTGATGGCGTCCGGTACGGCTGAAATGGTCAGGAGCATCAGCAGCAATAGCCCATGCAAAGGATAGTCGGGCCCAAACACTAACATAAGGTAGCGTCCACCTACCAGAAAGACCAGGAGTATGGGAAGAAGCAATATGCTAATAATCAGGATACTTTTTCGCGCCTTGCTGATCACATCGCTGGCCTCGTGGGCTCCCTCAGAAAAGAGTGCCGATGCTACAGAAGGCGATACCATGAAGAAGACACTACCCATCATCCAGGTAGTGTAGAAGTAGGCATTATCCGTTACCGATAACCGTATTGCCACGAACACGGGTAAGAGGTACAGTGGTAAAATACCGCCAATATTGATGAAATGGTGTCCTGCAAACGCGGAGAACATCGGTCGTATCTGCTCACTTGCGCCACGTATCGCTACACAATAGCCGCGCTTAAGACGTGGTATAAGCACGAAACCAGCAAGCACCACGGTGGCGGCAAGAGCTAAAACCCATGAGAAATAAATCCCCAATGCGCCTATCTGGACGAACACTATCATTAGTGGCAGTTTGAGTAACGCAAAAATTGCATTGCGCACGGCCATATTGCTAGTTGCTCGCTCGGCTAAGAAGGTTTGGTCTAGCAGCGTGGCTACAGTACAGACAATCACACTGATAATAAAGATCACGGCATAGGCAAGATGAGACTGAATGATGGCAAACTGTGCTGATAATAATGGCAGAGCTATAGCAACGATGACACCGCCAATGAGGCTCGTGAGGATACCTATAGCGATGCAAACATTAAGGGTGAGTGACCATGCATGACCTGATGCGCGGCGCGGCAGCAATTGTACCAGGGCAGAACCGATACCCATATTAGCAAAAATTGAGGTTAGGGTCATGGCTGAGATAAATGCCGATGCCAGGCCAATATCATGGGCTGAGTACATGCGGGCGGCCAATACCCAATAGAGATAGCCAATGCCTGATGTAACAATTGTTGAGGCCATAATAAAGATGCTATTACGGAGTAAAGAATCATTCTTCAGTCGATGTACTAACGCATGCAGCAACATCCATGGACTAGCATGTTTGTAGGCGAGCAATGAACTTCTCCTTTACCGAGTAATGTCGTGTGCAATAATGGCTGTAAGGTATCCGTCGTTATTTGGGGACCGATATAGGGTGCAATGGCGCGTTGATAAGCACTTCTATCCTGGACTTCTTATGAGGAGTGGCATGTTGTAGAATTGTGCCGATCATAAACCCTGCTGCAGTGAAACAGAAGCCGAGCAAAATCGCCCCCACACGTAAGAGACCTGTAATATCAAGGTGAAAGAGGGCGTCTTTAATACCGCGCATAATGCCTTGCGGCAGCATCTGGTAGGTATATTTTCTTTCAGTGGCAAGACTATCACCCGCCCCGACATACCATGAGACAATGGCTTTCGACAGACCTTCCGCGTAGCAACGCGAGCGGAAATAGCGTGCGGTGGCGCGTTGCGCCGAGACGCGATGATGAATGCGGGCGTGAGGCTCGAAAAAGAAAACTTTGTCCGGCCACTTCTGGGTGGCGCGGATACATAACTCTGTTTCCTCGCCGCCCATGGGGTGGGTGCCGACGCGTCCAATGCCATTTCTGAAGCCGCCGACGCTCTCAAACACGGCTCGTCGGATGCAGAAGCAGCCACCATAGGGATTGCGTACCACCGTGCGCTGTTCCGGCAGGTGCTGGTAGCTACAGCCGACGACCCAATAAAATTCAGCGGGAAACCAGGTCGGACGTTTCACTGACCAGAGCGGCTTGACTACTCCACCGGCTCCTAAGACCTGGGCGTCTTGGCAGCATGCGCATAAGAGTTCCAGCCAATCGTGCTCAGCTACCGCGTCATCATCGAGGAAGGCGACGAGCGTGCCCTGGGCCACGGCTATGCCGCTATTTCTTGCCCCGGATAGCCCTTTGGGCTCACTGTTCTCAATGACCTCTACACGGGGGAAAGTGGCACGCGCCCGTTCAAATAATGCTTTGTTGTGGTCAATCACCACGATGATTTCACGCGGTGTGGTACTTTGTTGCTGGATTGAGGCTACTGCTGCACCAAGATCGGACCAGCGTTCCTCCGTATAGGCACAAATGATGACGGAAACATCGTGAATCATCTCTAACCCCCTTACCACTTTTAACATCTTCCTGATAATGCTAACTGCCTTATGTTAGTGGGCTGTCAAGGTTCAATTGATGGGTGAGGCCGGACGCCCACAAGGGGCGTCCCTACAGGTCAGGATTCCCTCGCCCTTCACTTGAAGATTGACAGCGTATTAGCTGCCTTCTGTACCGTATTTGTAGCGCTTTAGCATGGCGGAAGCGCGTCGGATCAATTGCCACAGGGGAGTACGAGTACGAAGATAGATGGTAGTTACCCCTGTGAGCGGTGAGCGGTGCGCACCGCTGAGCAATGCTGCAAAGTCTGTGGTCTCCATTTCATTGCTGACCATCAGGCGCTGTAAGGCGAACGGATCATCCTTTGCGCTACTCATGCCATGTTTTACCGCGCAGGCTGCGCTAAAGCCTGCCGCTTGTACCAGTTGCTGTATGCGGGCCGTTTGGTAGCCGAAAGGATAGGCAAAACTGGTGATGGCGCGACCCAGGTGCTCTTCCAGGCATTGTTTGCTCTGCTCAATTTCGGCTTTGGCCTGAGCGTGGGGCAAAATGTCGAGTTGAGCGTGGGAGCGGCTGTGTGCGCCGCACTCGATGCCATAGGCCGCGAGCTCGCTCAATTGTTCCCATGTCAGCATGGGACGGGTTGCCTCCCCTTCTTTTTGTAACCAGCGGCTGGTCGCATTCACAAAGTCAGTGGTGACAAAGAGTGTTGCCACGAAGCTGTGCTGTGCGAGTATGGGCAGTGCTGTTGTATAAAAATCAGCAAAGCCATCGTCAAAGGTCACGACCACCGGTTTCTGGGGGAGCGCGTCTCCACCTAGGCAGCGACTGGCGATTAGTTGTGCGACGGTGATGGGCGTGTAGTGCTGCGCGTCGAGATAGGCCATCTGTTCCGCGAAATGTACTGGTGATACCGCAAATGGTTTGAACTGCGCTGTAGCAGCATTTGAGATACTATGGTACATCAGAATGGGCACTTTTCCCTTTTCAGGTTGAGTAATCACTATGCGTTACTTTCGTTGTAATGGCTGCGCTACAGGTGACAAGCTAGGAGTTTTGATACTGATAGGAGTATCAGTTAAGCCAAGCGTCTTAAATAACGCATGGTAACTTGCAGCCGTCTTTTTCCATGTATGAGGATCATTAAAACGTTTCCCACATAGCTTTGCGACCTCTACCAATTTGCCTTGGAGTGCGACGGCATTGCCGGGAGGCACGAGAATGACACCTTCATAGCCAGCCACGGCCTCGATTAATCCCCCAACACTTGTGACCACTATCGGTAGCCCACAACTCATCGCAATATGTAAAGGTCCACTGGCCGATGATCGGTGATAAGGTAGCACTACTGCATCTGCATCTGCAAAAAATTGCGCTACTTCAACATCAGCAACATAGCGGTTGACGAAGGTGATGCGTTCACGATATGGACTTCGTGCGATCATTTCTGCTGGGAGCGTCCATCCTTCCCAGGTTTCACCAACGATCGTGAGCCAATATTTAGAGATTTCATTTTCAGGCAAAGCATTAAAGGCACTAATGAGATCTTCTAGCCCTTTAAATGGCCGAATTACACCAAAAAATAGGAGATTACAGCATGACAGCGGTGCTTCTCGCAGATGCTCCTCCGTCTCAGTCAACGCATATTGGTTATATGGGCCATGAGGAATAAGTGCGATTGGTCGATTATTCATGTTGTAATGTTCCCACAGCACTTTCCGATCGTATTCTGAGTGGATGACAAAACCTTGTGCTAGGCGCACAAGGAGGGGCGCAAAAAGTCGGACGTATGCTTTTGCTAGCGGTAGATTGGCTTCACCTGTGTCGAGTATCTCGTGGAATTCAATGATCACTTTCGATCTCAGTAACCGCGCCACAAGAGCTAGTAGGAGATAGGAGTGCAATACTGTCCCGCTCCACCATTGGAATACAATTACTTCCGGACACTCACGAATAAGAAACGCCAAAGCGCGGAAGATACTGGGTATCCAATACCAGTCAACACCTTCAAAGACGCGCACTGCTGGATCAAATTCCAACTGGGTTAGCTTAACCCCTACGCGCTTCCGACCAGGGTAAAAGGCTTTGGGGAGCAATTTGCGCATCAAAATTGTTGAAACCTGATTGAAATGTCCCAACTCGTTCGTTAATTGCAATGTGTAGTAGCTAATGCCACTTAGAAAGTGCTTACCCGATCCAACTACACACACACGTAACTGTCTGTTCTCCATCGCCAAAATTCGCCTCCTCATCAGTAAACTCAGACCTATTTGTATGCGCGAATAATGACTGGAAGGTCATGTACCGCCCAAAAGCATGTAGCAAATATTGCAGCTTGTCCTAAGCAGCCTAAAAAAGGCAATAATTTACCCTTTATTGCAGCAATACAAGCAATTCGCATGCTCAACAATCATAGGTATCGGTGGGAAGTAAGATTGGATGAGGGGAAATGAAATCACCACACACTATCCACCCCTAACAGCACCACCCTGGTGAACTCATGCCTGCGTATGCCGTAGCATGGCATACATTTTTGCCGCTCACGCTTCGGTTCAGGCAAAAAGGAACTGCTGAGTCCACCACCAAGCCCATTAAACTGAATAAACTGATCTATGCTGCTGGGGACTACCTCATCGTAGGCTTCAACTCACTTACAGCATCTGATGACAGCTTATTTCATCACGTCGAGGTTTCCCTCAACTGAATTAATAATAGCGCAAACACTCTACTTTGTCAATAATTTTTCTCTATATAGATGATATCCTATGCAGTTTTTTCATGTTATACATGAATGTGTATTCATTTGTTGCCTTTTGTTCTGCTACTTTACCCTCAATGTGCATGGCGGCGAGCAGTTCCTGTGCCAGTAAAGTGAAAATAAACTCATGTTTTCGCGCCCCGATGAAATTTTAGCGGGAAGGGAAATTAGTACTATTCCTGGTTAGTGTAGCCGTGTCATTCTGAGCGAAGCGAAGAATCTCGCGTGGCAGGGAGATTCTTCGCTTCGCTCAGAATGACAAAGTGTCGCTGAACACCCCGTAGGGGCCGGTTTACCGTGCCCACAGCCGATTTATCGGCGCGAATCCGACGTGGGGACGGGCCGATAAATCGGCTGTGGCGGCGATAAATCGCGCCCTACGGATGGCTAGTTTATTTCGTTAATGGGCATTATTGCGCGCCAGGCGGACGATTCAATTACTCAATTGAGAGGTAGGTTGTTGAGTAAGGACCGGCTTGGCCTGTCATTGTATAGGCTCTCACCCGGTACCAGATAGGGCCGGTGGGTCTTGAGCTATCCAGCCAGGGGGTTGTGTTGTCGGTAGCGCATTGATCACATACTACGGTGTACGGGCCACTGGCACTTACTGCCGATCTTTCCACGGAATAGGTATAGGCACCAACTACGCCACGCCAGGCAAGCATATTGCCTTGTACAGAGGTAATCAGTGGTGCTTGCAGAGCGTTGGCATTCTGCGCGAGAATGGCTAGACTGTGCCCTTGCATGGCATTGGCATGAGTACGTAGTAAGCTGACTCGTGTTCTCATGTCAGCGGTATCGCCGGGATAATGTAAGGTATAGGGTTCCTGATGTTGAATGTAGCCAAAGGTGCTAGCGTGCGGAAAAAGTGACCAGTAGAGATCGCCAGCGGCCTTGCTATACTGCACGGCTGTTAAAAATTTGCTCAATGCATCGCCCTGGTTCGTATTCCAGTCGAACTCACCGACAATGAATACTTTTTTGGCACTGGTGACTTGACGGGTTTCTCCTTGAAAGATCGAAATGTTGGGAGGATAAAAGTGGTCAGTATAGAGATCAACGCTCTTAATCTTTAGCTCTTGTGAAAAATTGGCCGCGTTCGTATTCTTGGCAACATTTCCATCCATCACTAAATGATGCTGATCGAGGCTTTTCAAATAGTTTGCTATTGATTGTACCCAGTGGGAGGGAGCAGCTAATTCGTTGCCAGTTTCCCAGGCTAGAATGGTGGGGTCATCTTTATACTTGATGTCATTGTAGGTATTGACATGGTTCAACATGACCTTGATGTACTGCTTAAAGTCACTGATCACCGTCGTATTCGTGTAAAATTGCGTTTCATCGGTCAGGCCGCGCCAGTCAGTGAAGGTATGCTTGCCACCATGGTAGTAATGCCAGCTATCCGTGAGTGGGATAATCAACTTGATGTGATGGAGCCTTGCGGCTTGAATCGCATAATCGATGTGTTGTAACGCTGTTTTGTTGAAATGACCAAGGGTGGGTTCGACACACAACGCGCATCCAGTTGAGATGCCAAGCGTATGACTCCGTACGACTGTCGCTCCCATCAGTGCTGCCGTTGCCAATGCATCGTCCACGCTGAAAGCGCTGGGATAAGAAATGCTCGGATTTTCCTGCAAACCTAGCCAGTAGATATTGGCCCCTGAAAAGCGAAAAGGTTTCCCATTCAAAACTACATTGGAGCCACTACGCGTGACAAAAGCGTTTCCCGCCATATCGGCATCGCTAGGCGTCAAAGGATTGAATAAAAACCAGATATTGACCAAGGCCAGTGAAAGCATGATGACCATGCTGACCACCATTTGTAAACCCTTGTTGGAACGTATAGTACCCATCACAGTGCGGAGTCTTTCTGTTGCAAAGCAATAGTTGCGCATATCTCTATATTTGAGACTTTTAACATCGGCAAAAGCTGAGGGCATGCACTTGTCATGCCCAGCTTATTTTACCTTACTTTATGACTCTTTTCTCTGCAACTGGACATTCATATATGGTACCGCTACTGAACGTGGGAGGTCTTTCCTCATGCGCTCTTTCACGATCATTTGGAGGACGCGCCAGCCATCGCGAAATGTGCGCAGATTGCTCTCACCATGGATACGTGAATGTTCAAAGCTGGCAACCTCAACCATTTTGAGGTTGGCTTTGTGCATGCGTAAGTTGATCAAGGTTTCGACTTCGAAGCCATCGCAGTCAACATCGACATGGTCAAGGCAGTGCTTCCAAAAAGCGTTGTAGCCGTAGCAGAGATCGCTGAAGCGCGTCTGGTAGAGGATATTCACCAAAAGGCCAAGTCCCCTATTGCCTAAACGGCGGAGGAGGGAGATATCATCGCTGCCGCCACCCTCGAGGAAGCGCGAGCCCTTAGCGAAATCGCAATCCTGGGAGAGGGCTGCGACAAAGCGAGAGATTTCCAGAGGATCGGCGGAGCCGTCGGCGTCCAACATGACGATGATATCGCCAGTGCAGGCGGCGAAGCCGACGCGCAGGGCATCGCCCTTGCCCTTCCCCGTCTGCTTGATCACCCGAATAGATGGGTACAGCCCCTGAGCAACCTCGATGGTATCATCGCTAGAATGACCATCGACGAGGATGACCTCGCTGACAAAGGAGGGAATGTACGGTAAAACATGATAGAGGTTTTTAGCCTCGTTACGTGCTGGAATGACCACACTGATCAGTGGACCTACGTGCTTTTCAAGTGTGCTGACGGCGGCATAAGAATGCTGTTGCGTTGCGCCCATAAGAAGATATAACCCCATTTCCCTTACTACATTTCATCTCAGCCTTGTTCTCGCTGTTTTGGAGAGTAGGCCTTTTCCCCGTTGGTAGCCACAAGTGTTGTTGCCTTTACCATAGTAAAGTATACATCTATCATTTGAAAAATCAAGAGAAATTCATCTATACTTCATTTTAGTGTGGAATGAAGTATAGATGAATGTTCTTCTTCTTATAGCTCTCTCCGTACAATAACTTTCTGTAGGGTTGCTGTTTGTTGGTCTTCTGTTGGCAGGGTTTGCGAAAAAATGTCATGAATTACATATGATGTGTTGCTTTGCGCTTCGTGGGAGGTGAGTATGAGTATTTCACCCAGAAGTCCTATGATGATGCTCTGTAGGCCGAGGACTGTGAGCAGAGCCGAAAGTACTAACAATGGATTGCGCTGCGGTCGCCGTACGCGCGGCGCGGAATTTTGCTGGCCGCGTAGCAGCGCGGAACCTATGCTACCGAGTGTCAGGGCTGCCATGCCAGGCATGGCAAAGGTATAGAGTGGCTTGCGCCCGAATCTGCCCATAAACTTGACGGTTAGCACGTCTAGGATTACGCGGGAAGAGCGTGCAAGACCATAGTTGTTCGCTGTTCCAAACTGTCGCGCATGCTGTGAAACTTCGAGTTCGGCGACAGCGGCACCGGCCAATGCCGCGTAGGCAGGGATGAAGTGCTGCATCTCACCGTGCAGCCGCACGTGTTGGAAAATCTCACGCCGGTATGCCTTGAGCGTACCGCTCACGTCATGCAGGTGTGTTCCGCTTAGTAAGGAGATAAGGCGATTGAGCAGCAGCGCAGGAAGTTTACCGCTCAACTGCGCATCCTGGCGATGCTGGCACCAGCCGCTCACGACATCGTAGCCTTCCGCGAGTTTTGCCAACAGACGGGGAATATCCTGCGGATCGTTCTGCAAATCGCCGTCCAAGAACACTACAACCGCACCGCTACTCTGCTGTAGCCCCGCGGCGATAGCGGCAGTTTGACCAAAACTGCGCCTGAGTCGTACGACACACACATGTGCGTCGTGCAATGCCAGATGACTCAGGTGTACGAACGATTTATCGGTACTGCCATCATCAACATAGATGATTTCATAGCTGCCTGGTTGTTCTTTCAACGCCTGGCTTATGCTGCTGTGCAGCGGTCGGATGCGCTTTTCTTCGTTAAAGACTGGAACGATGACCGACACCGATATGTCTCCCTTTATCACGTTGCCTTGCCCTTCCATCCGTTTTCCCTCTTCTTCCACATTTCTCATATAAGCAGAACGTTGTCTCGCTCACAAACGCGTATATTCTGCCCCTCAATATCACAGTATACGTATCATTGCTAATAGTGCTGCCTTATTAGTGTTCTGTTGATCTTCAT
>JBBQXY010000126.1:0-18103 GCA_038209195.1 Ktedonobacterales bacterium
AACGTCTGCAAAAACGATAAAAATGGAAGAGACGCGTCTTTTTCACGCTTCTCTTCCCATTCCGAGAAAATCATTTGAATGGAGGAAAAGTATCTTTCCAAAGACGCCTTTTTGGACTTGACTTTTGGGTCCACTATATTCTCAAGAACGAGACCCAGTTGTTGTGCATTCTTCTCAAACAATTCACAGAGTTTCTGGCGAAAATATGGATTAGGCGAGGTAACGCCGCGTTCCCAGCGACCAACGTTGAGCGGAGTGGTGCCGACCATGTCAGCAAGTTCTTGCTGGGACCAGCAACGACGTTCACGCTCGTAGCGTAACTTCCGATTGGGTGTGGGCTTGGATGCTTCTGGCATCAATCATCTTCTCTTCTTTTTCTATCATCTAACAGTGGAAGTGGATGTTCCGACTCTTGCATCTAGCAATGTTTCTTAACCACATAATATCATATTTTCCCAGAGAATGATGTTTAGATGATGTGTTATGATGTTCTGTTTTCGTGCCCTCTCACTGCATACTATAGAAGGGATTTAAAGAAGAATGTTCATATAAATTTACTTCTTTCAACCATAAGAGAGGAACATCACATGAAAATGCGCACGTCGCCATTGTTTTGGCTTGCTACGCTGGCAGGTCTCATCGTATTGGTAGTATCGTTGATGAGTTGTGGTTCTCTCGAGAGTTCTTCAACTACATTAATCACACCCTCGTCAGGGAACACTTCGGCAAACCCATCAAGTAGCTCTAGTTCAGGGACAAATATTGTCCAGGCCGATGCAACCTCTACTGCAACTTTCAACGCCAACGCTATTGCAACCAATGGGGCAATCGCTAATGCTACTGCGACTGCTACCATACCAACGCCAACTCCGACGGCTGAACCAACACAACCTGTAAGTATCATTCATAATTTCTCTTGCACACAGCAGGTCTATTATGATGTAAAAGTCCCAACATATCCGGGTATTTTGACAGTTTCTTTTATTCAAATAACAACGGCTGGAGATGCAGTGACAGATTACATCAAAATTCAAGCAGCACAAGTTACACCTGATACTTTTCAATGGACCTTAGTCAGCACTGGCGAGACACGAACGCTAACAATTACAAATCCTTTGGTAGGAGCAAGCAATTTTGGTGTAATAGTGCTGGGCTTCTCCCAAGCTGTCGTGAATCCAGATGGGTCTTTTGGCACAAAGAATTTCTTTACGGCTGGTATATGTAGTAGCTGGTCTTCTGATGGTGTACCAGTTACCCAATAGAGCTTGTTTGTGCTATCATAACCAAAACGTGATATATACATTGTATACATAATCCACCCTAACCACTTTTCCGTCGGAGGAACTGTTTTGATCGTCCTACACGCCCTTTGGAATAATCGCCTACCTGAAAAATTACATATCTGGGCAGAATCATCCAGTTTATTACTCTCTACTGCCACGAAACGTGGTGGGCGGCACCTAGTAGTACAGCCAGCCCACCAACATCCTTACGCGCTCAATCATGCGCTATTGCGCGAAGCACTGAACGAACTCGCTGGCAGCATGCAACTAAAAAGTGCTATCTCTGACACCTTAACGCTCCTGCTCCCCTCCACCTCTAAAGAGCCAGCATCCTCGCCAGAGCTGATCCTTGAGAAGGAATTGAGCGACTCCAAAGTGGTAGGATTGAAACCTTGGGATGTCGCGACGTTGTGCCTTGACGCTGGCCTCGCCCTTGATTTCCTGCTGCATTTGCCCAACTATCCGCCACATAATGTCGTCTTTGGCGACGCGCTCCGTTTCTGGTCCGAGGCCGCGAAGTTCTCGCTAGCCTTGCTGACGCGACAGAGCTATATGCCAACGCTGGAGAAATCAGCCCAAAAAGGCGTGCTAAACTTTCGCGCTGCCTGGCGCACAGTGCTTGTGGGCGAAGACACCGAGCGCTTATCGCTGCTGGCAAAAGCGATCCCGCCCCTTTGCTGGTCGTTTCTCCCTGCCGAAGAAATGACACCCTCTGCCATCCAAAACATCGTGCAATCCTTTCTCGACGCCACCGTTGATGCCTTTATGCGTGAAAGCCAGTCCACGACTTCCCTACTGTCAGGCAAGTCTGGTCGTAGTCGCCAAACCAAGCCAGGCTCACTGCAAGAACAGTGGTTACAGGCCCTTACTTCACAGGATGCGAGGCTCAAGGGGACACCCACCGAATTGCAGCTTTTTGCTGAAAAGTTAGAAGGCTGGCTGCACCAGATTCAGCCAGCCGAAGCGAATGCGGCGTTCCGTACCTGCTTCCGCCTCGATACACCGGGTGAAAACAACAGCAACCAGGCGGATTGGCACATTAGCTTTTATCTTCAGGCCAACGATGATCGCAGCCTGCTCGTGCCCGCCGAACAGGTCTGGCGGGAGCGTTCGAGTACGCTCACATTCCTCAAACGCTCATTTGAGAATCCCCAGGAGCGCATCCTGGCCGATCTGGGCAAGGCTTCTCGTCTCTTCCCCACGCTTGAAGAGAGCCTGAAAACCGCTCGCCCCATGGGCTTGAACCTCGATACCGAGCAAGCCTATGCCTTCTTGCGCGAATCGGCTCCCTTGCTTGAACAGAGCGGCTTTGGCGTGCTGGTGCCACCCTGGTGGAGCAAACCCACAGCTCGCCTGGGCGTCAAGTTGAAAGTCAAGCCCAAGGCCGCTACAAAAGATGGTGCCGGCCTGTTGGGCTTGCAGAACATCATCGACTACGACTGGACTATCGCCGTCGGCGATTCAAACCTCACCTTTGAAGAATTTGAAAGTCTGGTCGACCTGAAAGTCCCGCTCATTAAGATACGCGGACAATGGGTGGAGCTACGCCCAGAGGAGATTGAGGCCGCCATTGCTTTCTTCAAGAAAAAACACGGCAAAGGCGAAATGACGCTGGGTGACGCGCTGCGTATCGGCCTAGGACAGGGAACGTCCGAATTGGGCCTACCCGTCATGGGCATCGAAGGCTCAGGCTGGCTCAAAGAAATTCTGGATAAGCTGACCGAAGGCGTCAAAATTACCACTATCAAACAGCCCGCCAGCCTGCAAGGCAATCTGCGCCCCTATCAGCTCAAGGGCGTTTCCTGGCTGGCCTTCCTCGAACAATACGGCTTCGGCGCCTGCCTCGCAGACGATATGGGACTCGGTAAATGCCTGAGCGCATCTTCACTGATAACTGTAAACGGAACTTTGCAGAAAGCCGAGGATATATGGCATCAGTGCGCTGGAGAACCCATGTTTGATGGTCAAGGCCATTGGGCTGATCCTCAAAGACAACTTCTAACTAACTCTATTGATGAGTCATCCGGTCGTATTGTGCAAACCTCTATTAGGCGGCTTTATCGTCAGCAGGTTTCGGAAACCATGCGCACTGTGCGCTTAGAAGACGGCAATAGCGTCACAATTACTCGTCCCCATAAGCTGCTAACCGATAAAGGCTGGACCAATGATCTTCATGTGGGGGACTATGTATGCGTACCAGCGCAGCTTGTTTGGGAAGGCAAGGTAGAAGATCCTGACCTCATTAAAATGCTTGCTTGGCAAATTGCCGAAGGGCATGAGCATAAAGATATTAGTGCTGTCGCTATAACGCAAAAAGATGTTTCAGTGCTTGATGATTTACAGAATTGCTTGCTACGTTTCAGTGAAAAGTATGATATCAAAATCAACCACCCTTCTATTCAAGTTCATAGAAATCTCTCTTATCTAAGGCTTAACAGTGTATCGTATCGCCGTTTTCTAGAAGCTAGAGGCTACGAATGGGGTAAGCTGTCGCGTGATAAGAGCATTCCAGATTTCATTATGCAGGCTGATCTAAACAGTATTCGTATATTCCTGCGCAATTTCTTTGAGGCTGAGGCTTCTGTTGTTGCGAGTATGAGCAGCATCGAGATCAGTACAGCTTCACCGCTGCTAATTCAACAGCTTTCCTATTTGCTTCGAAGATTCGGTATCTGGTTACGAATATCTACAAAACAGAAGCGAGCAACGAATGGTTCGGGAATTTTCCGTCCTTATCAGATAGGTGTTTTGGGTGGGAAGGCTGCCAGGAGATTTTGCCAGGAAATTGGCTTTGCAGGAAAGAAAAAGCAACAGAAGTTAGAGAACATTTGTGCGCTCCTCTGCAATACGAATGTTGAGGGTATTCCAGCCTCCTCAATAATGGCTCAGATAGTTTCTACCACCAAATTACCGATTCGTCATTTCGGCATGAATACAGTTTACGTCAATGGTTCACAACAGTTTTCATCTAGCAGCCTGTCACAAGTTGTCGTAGCATGTGAAAGTATTTTAAGCGGTGAAGCTGAACAAGAGTACCGCAAAAAACCACCGTCGAAATGGACTATGAAAACATTGCAGTCCTATGCTCAATTGGATAAACAATTGTTGATTACAACAAAATTACAGCTACAACAACTCATTGACCAGGAGGTATATTACTGCCGCATTAAGAGCATAGAGGAAGTCCAGTATGATGGCTGGGTCTATGACTTTGAGGTTGAGCAGCACCACAATTTTGTAGCGAACAATATCCTCTGCCATAATACCATTCAGCTCATCACCCTATTGCTGCATGAGCGTTCAACTCAGAAAAATGGCTCTACACCCAAGCCCAATCCCGCCTTGCTCATTTGCCCCATGTCTATCGTGGGCAATTGGCAGAAGGAATTGGAGCGATTCGCGCCCTCGCTCAATGTGATGATCCATCATGGGCACGAGCGACTCTCTGGCGCAGCATTTGAGCAGGAGGCGCGCCAGAACGATATCGTGATTACCACCTACGCTTTGGCCTTGCGCGACCAGGAACATCTGTCCACCATAGATTGGGAGTATGTGGTGGTGGACGAGGCGCAAAATATCAAGAACGATGAAGCCAAGCAGACGAAGGCCATCAAGAAGCTCGAAGCGCGCCACCGTATTGCTCTGACGGGGACGCCAGTGGAGAATAGGCTTTCCGAACTATGGTCAATCATGGAATTCCTGAATCCGGGCTATCTGGGCACAGGCTCCGATTTTCGCAAGAATTTCGCTATCCCCATCGAACGCTACCGCGATGTAGACCGCTCCGAGTCGCTGAAACGCCTCATTCAGCCCTTTGTCTTGCGCCGTTTGAAGACGGATAAATCCATCATCGCCGACTTGCCGGATAAGATGGAGATGAAGGTTTTCTGCAACCTCACGCAAGAACAGGCCTCGCTCTACGAAGCCGTGGTGAAAGAGATGATGGCAAAGATCGAGGAGGCTGAAGAGGGCATCCAACGCAAGGGCCTGGTGCTTTCGACGCTACTGAAACTCAAGCAAGTGTGTAATCACCCGGCCCAGTTTGTGGCTGATGGTAGTGCCTTGGAGGGCCGTTCGGGCAAACTGGCGCGCCTCGAAGAGATGCTGGAAGAGGTGTTAGCGGCCGGCGATAAGGCCTTGATTTTTACCCAATTCGCCGAGATGGGGAAGCTCCTGCGCCTCTACTTGCAAGAGCGGTTGGGCTGCGAGACACTCTTCCTGCACGGTGGGACGTCCAAGAAACAGCGCGATATCATGGTGCAGCGTTTCCAGGAAGAGCGACGCGGCGCACAAATCTTTATCCTTTCGTTAAAAGCTGGTGGTGTCGGACTGAACCTGACTGCCGCGAACCATGTCTTTCACTTTGATCGCTGGTGGAATCCAGCGGTGGAGAATCAGGCGACGGACAGAGCGTTTCGTATCGGGCAGAAGAAGAACGTGCAAGTCCACAAATTCGTCTGTATCGGCACGCTGGAAGAGCGCATCGACATGATGATCGAGCAGAAGAAAGAACTGGCGAATAGTATCGTTGGCAGCGGCGAAAACTGGCTGACAGAGATGTCAACCACGCAACTAAAAGAACTGTTTGCCCTGAGCCGCGAGGCCGTAGGAGAATAGATCATGGGTGACTACTGGGATTATTATGAACGTTCCAGCCCACGTAGGGTGAAAGACGGCATCAAGACAAAGAAAGAACACGGGGCTATCGGCGAGACGTGGTGGTCAAAACGCTGGATTGCCGTGTTAGAGTCCTTCAACATGGGTTCGCGCCTCACGCGAGGTCGCTCCTACGCTCGTCAGGGACAAGTGGTCTCCATTGACGTGGAACTTGGCAAGGTCAAGGCCAAAGTCCAAGGTTCGATGCCCAAACCCTACAACGTCAAGATAGCCTTGCAGCCGCTCTCCGCGCAGGATTGGGAGAAAGTGATCGAGGCCATGGCCTCGCAAGCCCTCTTCGCGGCGAAACTGCTGGCGGGCGAGATGCCACAGAATATCGAGGAAGCCTTTGGCGCGGTGCATCTTTCGCTTTTCCCCACCTCGCTCGCTGATTTGGACACCGATTGCTCGTGTCCCGACTACGCCAATCCCTGCAAGCACATTGCCGCCGTCTACTATCTCCTCGCCGAGCGTTTCGACGAAGACCCATTCCTGCTATTCAAGCTGCGTGGTCGCACCAAAGAGCAAATTATCGCCGCTCTCCGCGAAAAGCGCGTGGCCTCACTCCCTGCTGAAACATCGGCCTCTCCAACACAAACGCCTGCCGCCGAGAAAGAACCTCTGCTCTCCCTTGATGAGCAACTCGCGACATTCTGGCAAGCCGGTGAAGCCCTAACATCCTTCCGCGTCAATCCCACCCCACCCGAAATCGACAAAGCCATCCTAAAAAGACTGGGTGACGCCCCCTTCACCGTAGGCCCCACCAACATAGCAACCATATTAGCAAAAGCCTACGACATAGTCGATGCCGCCGCCCTACGAAAAGTAGAGGGTAATGAATACTAGCGATTGGCTGGATGCAGTCAGAGACTGCATCCAGCCAATCGCTAGTATTCATTACCCTCTGAGCTTCCTATACCTTGCGATCAGTGTATTCGTTGAGCTATCGTGCTTGAGATCGGGTTCCGCGGCACTTTCGAGCTCTGGGATGATGCGATTGGCGAGCACTTTGCCCAGTTCAACGCCCCACTGGTCAAACGAGTTGATATTCCAGATGGTGCCTTGCACGAAAACTTTGTGTTCGTAGAGCGCGATTAGTTTGCCCAACGCCTCCGGCGTCAACTTCTCCATCATGATCGTGTTGGTGGGACGGTTGCCCTCGAAGGTGCGGTGTGGCACCTGGAAGTCGGGTACACCATCAGCCTTGACCTCCTCCGTCGTTTTGCCGAAGGCCAGGGCCTCCGTCTGCGCGAAGAAGTTGGCCATCAAAAGATCGTGATGCCGTCCCAGCGGGTTCAGGGCTTGGTAGAAGCCGATGAAATCGCAGAGGATGAGCTTGGTGCCCTGATGGATAAGCTGGTAGAAAGCATGCTGACCGTTGGTGCCGGGCTGACCCCAGATGATCGGGCCAGTCTGGTAATTGACTGTGTTGCCTTCCAGGTCAACGTGTTTGCCGTCGCTCTCCATATCGAGTTGCTGGAAATAGGCGCTCAGGTGGCTCAGGTAATGGTCATAGGGCAGGATAGCCACCGTCTGAGCGTCAAAAAAGTTGTTGTACCATAGACCGATCAAACCTAAGAGCACGGGCAGGTTTTGCGCAAATGGTGCCGTGCGGAAATGTTCGTCCATCGCGTGGAAACCTGCCAGCATCTCCTCGAATTGTTCGGGGCCGATAGCGATCATCAGTGAGAGGCCAATCGCCGAGTCATAAGAGTACCGACCACCGACCCAGTCCCAGAACTCAAACATGTTGGCCGTATCAATGCCGAACTTCTCGACCTCTTTCTCGTTAGTAGATACCGCCACGAAGTGTTTGGCCACTGCTTTAACGTCGCCCAACGCTTCCACGCACCAGTCACGGGCCGAACGGGCATTGGTCAATGTCTCCAACGTGGTGAAGGTTTTGGAGCAAACAATAAAGAGCGTCTCTGCCGCGTCGAGGTCGACGGTGGCTTCCGCGAACTCGTCGCCGTCAATGTTGGAGACGAAGCGCAGGTTCAAGTTGCGATCACTGTAGTATTTCAACGCCTCGTAGGCCATGAACGGCCCAAGATCGGAGCCACCAATACCGATATTGACGATGTTGCGAATGCGCTTGCCCGTGTAGCCCTGCCATTCGCCGCTGCGCACGCGCCTAGAGAAGTTCGCCATCTTGTCCAGCACATGGTGGACTTCCGGTACGACATTTTCGCCATCAACAACAATTGCTTCGTCTGCGGGTGCGCGTAGCGCGACATGCAGCACGGCGCGTTGCTCTGTGACGTTGATTTTATCGCCACGGAACATGGCATCGATGCGCTCTCGTAAGCCAGAAGACTCTGCCAATTGCAGGAGCTGGCGCAGCGTCTCGTCGGTGATACGGTTCTTGGAATAGTCAAAGTAGAGGCCGATTGCCTCGGCTGCGAACCGCTCGCCACGCTGCGGGTCATCGGCAAAAAGCTGCCGCAGATGCACATCCCGCACCTGCTGGTAATGTGCTTCCAGGGCTTGCCAGGCCGGACGTTGTGTTAAAGGTGTTTGGTTGGTGGACATCTTATGCCTTGCCTTCCGCTTCCTTTTCCAGGTGTCCACCGAACTCGTAGCGCATAGCGGACATCAGCTTGTTGGCGAAATCTGCCTCACCACGCGAGGCGAACCGCTCGAAGAGGGCTGCACTCAACACCGGAACCGGCACCGATTCGTCGATGGCTGCTGAGATCGTCCACCGTCCCTCGCCCGAATCGGATACGCGACCAGCGAATTTGGCGAGATCGTTGCTCTTGAGCAGCGCGCTGGCGGTGAGGTCCAGCAACCACGAGCCAACAACGCTACCGCGCCGCCACAACTCGGCAACATCTGGCAGATTGAGATCGTACTGGTAGAATTCGGGATTCTGTATGGGGGCCGTCTCGGCATCAATATTCTGCTGGTTCTTGCCAACATTGGCGTGGTGCAGGATGTTCAACCCCTCGGCATAGGCCGCCATAATGCCGTACTCAATGCCGTTGTGAACCATCTTTACAAAGTGGCCCGCGCCATTCGGCCCGCAGTGGAGGTAGCCCTTTTCCGCTGTGCCACCGACATTTTCACGCCCCTCAGTGCGCGGTGCGGAATCAATGCCAGGCGCCAGCGTATCGAAGATCGGGTCGAGGTGTTCCACAACGCCATCTTCACCACCGATCATCAGACAATAGCCGCGCTCCAGTCCCCAGACACCACCGCTTGTGCCACAGTCAACATAGTGGATGTCACGCGATTTGAGTTCGGCTGCCCGTCGAATGTCATCTTTGTAATAGGAATTGCCACCATCTACGATCACATCACCCGCCGAAAGATGGGGGAGCAGGTCTTGAATGGTCGCATCTACTGAAGCTGCTGGCACCATCAGCCAAAGGACACGCGGCGTCGAGAGTTGGCTGACAACCTCTGCCAGCGAGTGCGCCCCCTTCGTGATGGATTTATCGTCCAAATATCCTTGCACGGTTTCCCAGTGGCGCGCATAGCCAACAGTAGTATGTCCCTTGCGCAACAGCCTGCGCGACATATTAATACCCATGCGGCCAAGTCCGATCAATCCTAGTTCCATTGTACGTTCCTTTCTCTTTCCAAGTGTTCAAAATAAAGGGATAGTATTGGTTTATCGTCTCCCTTTATCATACTGCCTGCAATAAGCGATAGCAAGAGAAAGTTATGACTTTGTGACTGTGAACTATCGGGGAAAGAGAAGAACTCCTTATTACATGTTTCGTTTTGCTCGCCTACATCGTAACAACTGGCGGCGCAGCACGTTTGCTCACGATCTGTGCCACCCAGAAGACCAGCAGGCCATACATTGGCAACAAACCGATATTCTACGCCAACCACGTCGGCATCGCTGGCGGCGCAACTGCGGTAATAGGCATCTCGGCCTGCCCCTGCCCAGCAGAAACGCTCTTTAAAGCGCTACAATGCGCATACTATCCACACGAATAACAGCTTTAGCCGCTTTGAACTGAATGGGGCCAGCGGAGAGCAAATATGACACATGGTGTCATGAATTTCACGCTATACTACCTGTATCATATCAAATCAAACAGAAAGATGAGAGGAGTTTGTATTATGCACTATGGTCTGACATTTCCCAGTATTGAAGCTCGTGCATTGGCTGAATTGGCGCACGAAGCGGAAGAGGCGGGCTGGGATGGCCTCTTTGTCTGGGACCTCGTCTGGGGCACCGATGCCTGGGTTTCCCTGGCTGCCGTAGCCATGCGTACTGAACGGCTACGCTTTGGAACAATGCTCACACCATTGTCGCGGCGACGCCCATGGAAAGTTGCCAGCGAGGTGGCGACCCTCGACCGCTTGTCCAATGGCAGAGCTATTCTGCCCGTCGGTCTAGGTGCCGCCGGTCTTGACCATACCAACGACTGGTTTAGCCAGGTAGGTGAGGAGATCGACCGCAAGAAACGGGCGCAAATGCTCGATGAGAGCCTGGCCATACTCGATGGCCTGTGGAGTGGCGAGAAATTTAACTTTGATGGTGAATACTACCATATCCGCGACGTGACCTTCGCACCCACACCAGTGCAAACCCCAAGAGTGCCCATCTGGGTCGTAGGAGCGTGGCCGCGCATGAAATCAATGAGCCGCGTTTTGCGCTGTGATGGTGTTATACCCATCAAGATGAACGAAGATAAATCAATGGTCGAAATGACACCCGCCGACATCCAGGCCATGAAGTCGTACATTGATGAGCATCGCACCTCCACCACCCCCTTCGATATCATCATGGAAGGCGAGACCCCCGGTGACGACGCCGAAAAAGCCGCCAGCATCATCCGCCCACTCGCGGAATCCGGCGTAACCTGGTGGCTAGAAGCCGTCTGGGGCACCCCCGAAACCCAGGGCGGCCTCGAAGGCATGCGTAGAAGAGTAAAGCAAGGACCACCGAAAATCTAAACACACATGAAACAACGGGCCATGGGTGGGCAATGAACGGTCTGTAGGGCGCTATTTATCGCCGCCACCGCCTATTTATCGGCCCGTCCCAGTGCCCACCCATAACCCGTCGTTTTATGTATTTCCCCCCATCCGCCTCTTCTCCAACGCCCTCACCAACCGAATCTCCTCGTAGCTATACTCATCCCCCAGGAAGTCTTTTATTGGTCGCAGGACTTCTCCACTCACCTGTTCGATGGCATCGACGATAACGTCGTAATGTCCTGCTTGAAGCAACTTCTCCACATCGATATCCTCGCCCAGTTCGATCAGTTCAGCCAAATGGCTAATAATCGTACTCGCCTTCAGGTTGCGTTCGGTAGCGATCTCCTCGATGCTGCGACCAGCCTTGTAGAGGTCGAGCGTGACCATGCGTGTCGAGGGGCCAGCACTAATCGGAGCGGCAGCGGATTGTTTGCGTTCCCGCTCCGGCTTGATCTGTACGAGTCCCATTACTAGATTATGTTCTTCACAATAGTCGCGAATGGCGCGCGTGAACGGCGCGTAAAAGGCTTCCAACTTGCGACTGCCCACGCCCGGAATGTGCGCAAAATGCTCCTCGCTTTGCGGACGTTGTTGGGCCATAGCACGCAAACTACTATCGGGAAAGACAACAAAGGGAGCCACGTTGAGATCGTCCGCCAACTCTTTGCGCAGTCGGCGCAAGTGTTGGAACAAGCCCATCTCTTCCAACGTCAAATCCACCTCGGCTGCACTACTGCTCCCCGTCTTCTGCTGCCGCACCGGAGCGGCGGCAACCTCGACACTGCGCTGCTTGCGTAATATCTCCATCGAAAGCTTGTTTAGTCTGAGGATGGGATAGCCGTCAATATTTTCTTCCTTCAGTAGCTCTTGTTGCAGCATCGCTCTACCAAAGCGCATCCACTCCTCGGCACTATAGTCTTTGCCAATGCCATAGGTGGTGAGCTGGTCATGGTTGAGTGAGCGGATGCGCTGCGTATTGGCACCGCGCAAGATATCCACAATATGGCGCATACCAAAGCGTTGTTGCGTGCGCGAGACGCAGGATAAGAACTTTTGCGCGTCAATCGTGCGATCTTCCAGCTCCGTCTGTGGACGCAGACAGTTATCGCAATTGCCGCAATTCGCTTGCGCATAGTCTTCCGCGAAATAGGCCAGCAAGATGCGACGACGACAGCTCAAGCTTTCGGCATAGGCAACGACTTGCTGGAGTTGCTGGCGCGCCACCAATAGCTCCTGTTCATTCGTTTTTTGCGCCAAGATAAACTCGTATTTTGTGCGGTCGCCGTATTGAAAGAAGAGAATACATTGCGCGGGCAGACCATCGCGTCCCGCACGTCCCGTCTCTTGATAGTAGCCTTCCAGGCTCTTGGGCATATCATAGTGAATAACGGCGCGTACATCCGGCTTGGCGATACCCATACCGAAGGCGATGGTAGCCACCAGCACAGAGACATCGTCGCGGATAAAGCGGTTCTGGTGCAGTGTCCGTTGTTCGTTGGTCAAACCAGCGTGATAGGGCAGGGCGTTGATACCGTCGCGTTGCAGGGCCGTGCTCACATCGTCCACGGTTTTGCGACTCTGGCAATAGATGATGATCGGGGCATCAAGCTGATCGCGTAGAAACAGTACCAGTTCGCGGTACGAACCCGTATGCTTCTGGCGCACCTCATACGAAAGGTTGGGGCGATTGAAGCTGGCGATATGAATATAGGGATCGCGCAGACGCAGTTGGGTGAGGATATCCGCACGCACGCGCTCTGTTGCCGTCGCCGTCAACCCCAGCATCGGAACCGTCGGATAGCGATCGCGCAAGCGGCCCAACTGGCGATACTCGGGGCGAAAATCATGGCCCCACTCGCTCACACAGTGTGCCTCGTCAACCGCCAAAAGCGAAAGGCCGACACGCCGTTGCACCTCGTCCAGCAACCGCAAGAAGTCCGCCGTCAAAAGACGTTCGGGCGCGACATACAGCAGCTTGAGTTCTCCATCCAGCGCCATCTGTTCCCGCTCCGCCCGTTCCGCACTGCTCAGCGCACTATTAATGAACGTAGCGGCAATACCATTCGTCTTCAGTCGATCAACCTGGTCCTGCATCAAAGCAATCAGTGGCGAAACCACCACCGTCACCCCCGGCAAAAGCTGCGCCGAAAACTGGTAGATGAGCGACTTACCAGCCCCCGTGGGCATCAAGACAAACGCGTCCCTCCCAGAGATCGCATGGGCGATAATCTCCTGCTGCCCCGGCAAAAAGGCATCATGCCCAAAATACTGCTTTAACTGCTGCTCAATCCGTAGTTCAATCTGCTCCACAGGTTACGCACTCCTCACTCACAGCTACCGCAGTAGCCGCGCCAATAGCAAGTGTTCATTTGTGCTATCATAGCAGATTTCGGGCCGTGAAGAAACAAGGAAATTTGCAGATGAGAGCCTTTTCAAACTCCAGGAAGCTTTTATACCCATTTACCCTACTACCTCGCAAGTGTACTTGTAAAGGTATATAATTGCACAGATAATTCGCTATGTTCTATGTATCTTGTAGGTGGCCCAAGTTGTGAGTGAGGAGAAACGCCCACGCTGTTGCTAACCCCTCATTTGTGCAATGTATTTGATCAATATGGAACCAATCCTATCAAGTGTTAAAAATCATCGTAAAATTCCGCATTCCCTGCGGAATTTTTCCGTAGACTTGCTATCAGGAGGTAATACATATGCCAACATCAGATGCTTTTAGCAAAACGGATCGATTACAGCAGATACAATTGCTCTTCTGGAGAAATCCCGGCAGGAGGATGAAAACCAGCGAGATTGCGGACATGCTAAGCATTAGCTCGGATACCGTGACTCGTTACCTTGAGGAACTTTCCATCGAGGGTTGGTTACCGTTAATCAAGGATGGCTGGTACTGGCAACTGGCTAAAGATACAAACTTTGAACTGCTGTCAATGAAATTAAACTTGCCGGAAGGAACTGCACTATATTTAGCTGCACGTCTTCTGACCCAGATTCAAGATGAGCGCAATACATTTGTGCTGTCTGCATTGAGTAAGCTTATCAGTGCCATGCCAAGCACGATTGCCCCATATCAACACACGGCTGTGGATATGGCGCGAGAGCGACAAAAGGGGCAGCAAGACATCTCGAAAATATTTGAAGCTGTGGCTCTGGGTTGGGCGACCCATCGCCTTGTGCGGCTCATTTATTCACCACCACACAAGAAAACATTTGAATGCCGCTTTGCTCCCTACCTATTAGAACCGACAGGGATTGGGCGTACCATTTATGCTATTGGTTGGAGCGTACCGCCAAGCAAAGTGCGTACCTACAAGCTAGAGCGCATTGAGCATGCTGAACTGACAAACGAAACGTTTGAGATACCAGCAGACTTTGACGGTCCAGCCCTGCTTGCCAACGCGTGGGGAGTGATGTATGGCGATGAGACGTTGATTGAGGTGCGGCTACGTTTCAGCCACTGGGTCACGAAACGTGTTCACGAGACACTCTGGCACCCCTCGCAACAAATTGTCGATACACCACAGGGGTGCGAGTGGACGGCCCACATAGGTGACATTGTGGAGATCGAGAACTGGATTCGCGGCTGGGGCGCGGATTGCGAAGTACTAGCCCCACAAAATCTGCGCGAAAACTTGGTCAAAGAGGCGCGACGACTGGCCCATATGTATGGCGTCATAGCACAAACATCGTCAGCACCAGATGAGCCAGATAACGATCTACTCTCTGGCATTTTTGGAGGATAAGAAAGATGGCTTCAACAGGAGACTTTCAACTGCGCCCTTTCCAGAAATTAGTCTTACAGCATGTTTTGAAGGGCCGCAGTGTGATATTGCAGGCACCTACTGGCTCAGGAAAAACGAGAGCTGCCCTGGCACCATTCCTGCAAAATCTGGCAAAGCAGGGTGATAAGCTGCCCCATACATGTCGTTACGCTGTGCCAATGCGCGTTCTAGCGAACCAGTTCTATCGTGAATTTCAATCGACCGCCGAAGACATAGACAAACTGGCTCCCACGCGCCTCGTAGATATGTATCGCAAGATCGGGCGTGAGGCTATTGCAGTACAAACGGGCGAACAGCCCGAAGATACACAACTGGAATCAGCCCTGACCTTCTGTACCATTGATCAGCTCCTTGCTAGTTTTCTGGCTGTACCCTATGGAATGGGACCTCGTCTGGCTAATCTCAATGTTGGTGGTGTAGCAGGGTCATATCTCATCCTGGACGAGTTTCATCTGTACCCTCTATTACGAGAAGGGAAAAGTGCCTTTGGCGCACGCACGACTGCGATTCAAATGTTGCGACTACTCAAATCAATTACGCCATTCGTGCTCATGACGGCCACCTTCTCTACATCACTCCTGGACAAATTGAAAGAGCTATTAGATGCTGAAATAGTCACGGTTTCGGACGAGCAGGAACTGCTAGACATAGCTCAGGGACGCAGCAGAGTATTTCAACGGTCATTTGAACCTATGGATGCCGAGGTTATTCTGGCTGAACACAATCGGCGTGAGCGTAACAAATGCACACTGGTGGTTTGTAACACAGTGTTACGAGCGCAGGAACTCTTCTTGCAATTGCAACGGGCGAAGTCGCCGAGTACGCGATTAGTGTTATTGCACAGTCGTTTTAGTGTGGCAGATCGCCGACGACTCTCGCAAGAGGTCGAGCAAGAGCTTGGTCCGCAACATTGGCAAAATGGAACATATATAGGGCAAGACATTCTGGTAGTAGCGACGCAGGTTGTCGAAGTGGGACTGGATATCTCGGCAGAGGTATTACACACGGAAAATGTACCTGCCAATAGCCTGATCCAACGGGCCGGACGTTGTGCCCGATTTGCCCATCAGCAAGGGAAAGTTATCATTTATACGTTGCCTCTAACCGAGGAAGGGAAAGAGGCCAGCACATTACCGTATGACAGGGATCGGTGTCTAGCCACCTGGAACGCTCTTGCACAATTTGATGGGCAGACGGTCGCTTTCCCACAAGAGCAGATATTGATCGATGAGGTACATACCTCTGAAGATCAGCAGATGTTGCAGCAATACGAACAGAACGAAGCCGAAATCCTCAAGCATATCTTTCAGAGTTTTAACACGAACGAGCGCAGTGTCTCTTCAACGCTGATTCGCGATGTTTCGCAAGTGCAGATTCTCATTCATGATGATCCCTCTGCGGCAATTCAAGAGGCACCATGGCAGTGGCAAAGTTTTAGTATGCATCCCGGTTCGCTGGCAAGTAAGAAACGGTGGGAAGCACTGCAAGAACGTGGTAAAGATCTGGATTGGGTTTGCAAAGAGGCAGAGCCATTTCTAGAGGATGCGCCTGTCGACGGTGCCGATGGCATTGATAACCGCCAGAAAACCTCCTATAAATGGAAGCCAGTAGCAAACAGCGAGGCAGTACGAAAAGCTCTGGTGATTGCTTTGCCCAGCCAATTGGCACGCTATGATAGCGAGCTTGGTTTTGTCCTGCTGGATGACACCTTAGATGGTATTGAGCCAAATGGCTATCAGAGTACATTGTTGCCGCAAACTTCCCTCGACTACGGGAACATGGGGTCGCGCCAGACGAGTTATCAAGACCACATTCGCGGACTTGTGCAAGCCTACAATGGCGGCATCAGACATGAGATCAACTACATTGCCCACCGCTTAGAGGGAGAGATGGGGTTACCTATAGGAACGGTCGATCAGGCGATACGGTTGGCTATTGCCTGTCACGATCTGGGCAAGCTGAACTTACCTTGGCAGCAATGGGCATTGGCCTGGCAAAAGCTCTTATGGGTGCAACAAGGCAGAACAGTACCCTATCAGCTTTCTGACGCGGGATTTTGTTTTGCCAAAACAGATCACAACTATTCACGAGAACAGAGAAAGTTGCAAAACCAGGTTCAACCCAAGCGGCCCAATCATGCTTGTGAAAGCGTCGCGGTGGGGAGGCGTCTGATAGCGGCAAGTCTGGGCATTACAAAAAACGCAGGAAAGGAGTATCGCCCCGTTTTGCGGGCCATCTGTGGAGCCATAGCCCGCCACCATACCTCCCAGGCGAGCAGCTATGGCGTGGTGACGCTCAATGAACACGCTAAAAACGCCGCCGCAGAAGCTCTGCACATCGCCCACCAAGACGGGGCCTGGAGTTATGATATAGCGCAGCTTTCCCCGTCCATCGACAAAGGCGACGACTTGGCACCCGCGACAGCACCTACCCCCAGGATAACGCGCCCTGAATGGGAATGTGGTCGTATCGGCGAATTAGAGACCTGGCTCTACTTTGTCCTTGTACGCGCTCTACGCCTTGCCGACCAACGAGCGGGCTAAACATCAGTATCCTTAAACGGACCAAGATAGGGGAATAAATCACACAAAAGTGAAGGTGGAAACATGGACGAACAGCTAACCTACTACATTGATAAGACCAGCGGAACAGCAGCAGATACACTTTTAGCGGTAGGCTTTGCAACGCTACTGAGCGAGGTGTTGCGCAGGAGCAGAAAACCGAGTAAGGGCATTATTCTACAGGACGCTGGCACTCATTACACAATACAACTCCCAGCACCTATTACTGCTAGCGACCTGCAACGGCTGGAGCCATTTTCGCTCATTAAACCATTGGTGACAGATAAACATATTGAGAAGAAGGGACCACAGTTTGATGGGTTTGACTATCAGTACCAGCAGGAGGTCAGCGCGGCATATTATGAGAAGCTAAAAAAGCTACCACCAGAGTACCGCACGCCACAGGCGCGAGCCAACAAGAGCCAGTATCCCTTGCTGGCTGATATTCAAGAGCCCGATCCACAATTAGGACACTATCGCACGATCAACCAGATGAAGATTGCTAGCTCGTTCAACGAATTGGCACAACGCTGGATTGAACTCGGGCCTTTGCAGCGAGAGCATGTGTTCCTCTTGTTCATGCTCTTTGGCCAGCCACAAAATGATTTGTCCGCCACCGTTGTGGCATGGCAGCAGCTTGCTAAGGAACATATCTTGAAAGGCAAAGCCCTGGTCACTGCGCTACAAATCGTCAACGCCACGACTGGTAAGGGGGCCAATCGCACCAAGTCCAGTATTCTAGCGGAGGGTAATCAGGAGAGCTTCTGGCTGCTGGAATTGCTTAAGTTTGTTGGGTTTATGGATGCCGCTGCTCCCTATGTTGTCCAAGGCAGTAAAGATCGGAAAACCTATGTTCTGCAACCGAAAG
>JBBQXY010000127.1:0-17935 GCA_038209195.1 Ktedonobacterales bacterium
CTGGCGATCCAGAACATCGCCAAGAAATGGACGATGCCCATTCACAACTGGAAGCCTGCTCTCAATTGCTTTGCTATTGAATGCGCTGGTAGGTTTCCCCAATGAGCAAAAATGACTTACACAAAATACTTGACAGACCCGAAGGCTGTGATGCCTATTAGGAGCGAGAGACGATCTGTTTCGATACTATATGCAGTGTTTCTAAAGAAATGAACCAACCTGCCTTTTGTATTATTGTTGTCTCAGCCCTGACATCACAGCCCAATGACTATCTAACGTCATATAAACTCCTTTCACTTTCCTCCACCACTTCTCTTCCTCACACTCATAGTATACATCCAAATCGCGCCCATGGCTGTCACAGAGCTATCACAAATAATGTCGTTTGCTTTTTTGCATCGAGGGGTGCATCATATGTAGGGACAGGGGCCTTGTGCCCAATACATCTCAACTAAGCATGGGGAGTGGCGTGTGTAGGGACAGTGGGTGGACGTGGGGTTGAGGTTGGGGCCTTGTGCCTGTCCGGGGTGGCGGGGCAACGTCTCTACCCTTCAAGTGTAGTTTGACAAAGCAATAGGAGGCAAGGTTATGGTTCAGCCATCGACTGCACCAGCATTATTTGCTGAGCAAGACGCTTTTAAGGGTGCGTATGCGCCACGCTTTCAGGCTTTTACTGAGGCGGGTCAACAGGCGGGCCTTGCGCCTGCGCAGAGCGACACCGAAAAAATTGCTGTGATCCTGGTGGATTACCAACATGATTTTGTTGATCCCACCGGAACACTCTATGTGCCGGGATCGCAGCAAGATGTGACGCGCTTCTTAACATGGTTCTATGCCAACGCCCACAAAATCACCTCCATCTACGCGTCTCTGGACACCCATTTGCCCTTCCAAATTTTCTATAGCTCTTGGTGGCAGAACCCCCAGACGGGCGAGCATCCGCAGCCTTTCACCGTAATCACGCTGGATGACGTGACAAACAAGCGCTGGGTACCCATCATCCAACCACACTGGTCGTTGCACTATGTGCAGCAGTTGCAGCAACAAGCCAGGAAGGATTTGATGATCTGGCCCTATCATACGATGGAGGGAACTTTGGGTCATATGCTGGTGGCACCCATTAGCGAGGCAATCGCCTGGCATAGTGCAGCACGACATACTCAGCCTACATATGTCGTCAAAGGGCGCACTATTCGCACGGAATACTATGGCATCTTTGGGGCTGAAATACCTGATCCAGAAGACTCCAGCAGCACTTTGAATATCCCACTGCTCGATGCTGTAATGCAGCACGACCAAGTCTATGTCGCGGGTGAGGCAAAATCGCATTGTGTGCTGGAAGCGGAGCGGCAACTGGTGGGACACTGCGGCAACCAAATCGCATTGCTAAAGCGATTGCACTTCCTCAAGGACTGCACCAGCGCGGTACAGCATCCAACGGTTGATTTCGACGCCATTGCCGAAGCTGAGTTGGCACGCATGGAGCAACAAGGAGTGCAGGTTGTACTCACTACAACAGCAGTATAGTTAGTTCTGATAGCCTGCTTAATAGCTTACCCTGAGTGTAAGATCAGGCCGATCCCTACACCAGCGAGCGTCCCGACGGTCACAACCGCGAGAAATTCGAGCCCTGCTCGCACAGGCCCTTTGCGCGTATAACGCGCCTTGACCGCTCCCAGCACTAATGCTGTCAAAGCTGTCAGACCATAAGACCACCAGCGCGTTTGTGGGAGGACCAATAGCACTGGTATCGCGGGAATGAGTCCACCAAACAAAAAGGAGATGCCTATTTGTAATCCCTGCACCCAGGGGTTAATCGGTTCTTCTTTGACCACGCCCAATTCATCATGGATCATGGCATGTAACCAGCGATCATCATTGGCTGTGAGATGGTCTACGATACGATGCAAGAGTTTGCCACTGAAGCCTTTCTCGCGATAAATTGCTAGTAACTCTGCCCGTTCCTCGTCAGGTTCATTGGTAATCTCGTACTTTTCGGTGTCGATACGCTTATCCAGTACCTCCTGTTCAGTACGAGCAGAGAGATATCCTCCCAAGGCCATGGAAACCGCCCCAGCAAATACTTCGCCAAGGACAACTACCACAATATGGGTTGAAGCAATGCCGCTGACCACCATGATGAAGACCAGCGTGGTGACAAGGCCGTCATTAAGCCCAAAGACAATTTCACGGAGCCAGTCACCACCATGAGGGTGCTGTTCGTTGATCGCCTCTTCAATTATGTCTTTTCCTTGTTTCACCATGCTCTTTTCCCGTGTCGCTCTTTGCCATTTCCCTGCTTTGTCCTTATGCACCCACCTATTATACAACGAAAAAGCTATGGGAATTGAGCCTTTAGCTCTTACCTCGGCATCAAGCTCAGCAGGAGAACTCCTGGTAGCGGTAGATCAAACTCTAGCTGGACTTCGCCAGCGATTGGTACTACATCTGGCAGCGTTTCTTCGTCCAACGTATCGATACTATGCAACTTTTCCCATTGCTCTGCTGTCGGCCACTCGTCCTCAGTGTGCCAGTGGGTTGTGATGTTTGAATGAATGGAGTCGATGCGGGCCAACACACAGTGATAAGCTCGCTCCGTCAGTTGCTCGATGCGTAGCGCAAGGCGACGGTCCAGCAGTGGGTCGCCCTGGGCCTTGGATTGATCAAGCGTGCCATTCCAGGCCAGAATATGGATTGAGCCATCAGCTTTGCGGCTCGCCCAAGCGTCAACCAGTGATCCGGCACCGTCACCTTGCAAATCACATTGCACGAGCTCTGTCCCCAAACTTTCGGCTAAGGCGATGGCCCAATAGCGAGGCTTGCGCAAGTTCCCAATGCTGAGCAAGCCAAAGCCACCGTGGAACAGTCGTGTAGCTCGGCCTAGCTCCTCAAAATGATCGCTGATCACCCAATACGCGAGCGCGTCGGCACGTCCCTGCACACTCTTCATGCCGTGCAGGATAAAGGGGGCACCAAATGCCGAGTCGTTGACGAGGCCAAAATGGGTCGGAGAGACACCCCATTCTGTCCACCATATTCTTACCCTCTCGAATCCGTAGCTCTTGAGCGTCTGCTTTATATCCAACGGCAGATTGTTATACGAGTGGGTCGAGAGAAAGTCCAACGGCACACCCTCTCGGCGCACGAAGTTAAGGAAGTCGTCTATCCATCCCACCGCCGCTGTCGCTGGCCCTCCCACGAGTAGTCGCTCATCAACGGACTTGATGGCTCGCGCCGCGAGGTCGTACAGTTGAAAGTAATCAATCTGGCTGCCGCTCCAGAACACCTCTAGGTTGGGCTCGTTCCAGACTTCGAAGCCCCATTGGCTGACCTCCGCGATCCCATAGCGTTCTACCAGGTGTGCCGCGAGTTGGCGGTTCAGTTCTGCCCAGCGCTGCCAGTCGCGTGGCGGCGAGATGATCCCACGATAAGTGAAAACTGTGGCGGAGGGATCAGATGCTAGCTCCTGTGGCATATACGATAACTCTACGATAGGGCGTAGCTCCAATTGCAGCAAGCGGTCGTAAATACGGTCGATGGTTGTAAAATCGTAGTGCGCTACACCTGCAACTTCCCGATACACACCCTGCTCATCGTTCAGGATGGCGTGGGCACGGAAATGCGTGGCTCCCAGTTCGCTATGTGCGAGGTGTAGTGCCTTCTCGAACTCCGCGCCGATATCGCTGCCGCCAGGCCCCACACCATAGAAAAGTTGCGAGAGGTGTTCAGATCCGAGCATCTGCCAGACAGGATTGAGCCGCCCCGCGGCTGTCCCGCTCTGGACGCTCAACGCCAACGGCTCTGCGCTTTCCGCTCCTGGTCGTACTATAACGGGTGCCGAAAGTTCGCCCAAAGGCGCGCTCACATCGGAGATCGAGCTAACCGCGTACCAGTACATTATGCCAGGCTTGCCTGTCGTATCAGCGTATATCGGCCCTGGCACAGCAAGGACATCCCCACCTCCTCCATGTTCAAGACGTGCGAATGGACCGTCAGGCGACTCGCTGCGCAGCAGGGCATAACCCATCGCACCAGTCACTGCCGACCAGCGCAGCGTAACCTGCCCTGCTCCTGCCGTGGCTGTAAGATCAGCGGGAGCAGGTAATAGTGCTGCCTTGCGCGTTTCCGCTTGCACATCAGAACGTTGCCCGCTGCGCTTCTCCCAATCGGTGCGAGCCTGCGCCTCGTTGTTTGCTGATGCATCCATGTTCCTCTTCTCCTCTTAATTGTACAACTCTGAGCGTGCGCGGAGTTCCTTTGCTTGAGAGGATGGAGGCAGCACACGCTCCTTTCTTTTATTCGTTAGAAACCTTTAAACGAACATGCTGCAATCGGTGCCCTCGACAAGGTCGGAGACACCGATTGCAATTCTATGCCCTATTGAATAGAGAATTGTTCACCGGACAGGTATGGCTGCGCGGCAGCAATCACTGGGTCCGCAGCAAAGTGCTGCTGCATCAAATTACTACGCAGTGCATTATCAAGCGCAGCCATAATCATTGACTGATCAAGCACCAGGTAGCGATGTCCAACCTGACCGGTAATCGGATTGACGGCATCAAAGAATCCATAGCGGTCAAAGATCTTATAGCGCTTAAGCAGGGTCTGAATATTCGCGTAAGCGTCCTGCGGATCGACACCAAGCGCGAGGAAAGAGGCGTGTGGCGTGACGGCTGTCTCATCATAGGGAGAACCGTTCGCATTTGTTGCTAGGGCATGCGCGCCGTAAGCATCGTAGTTGCCTGTATCATCCGGCGTGCTGGATGGCGAAAGCCCCCAGACCGGGTAGTGCAGGGTTTGTTGTGCATAAGCGATTTGCGCCTGCGCATAGCGCAGGTCATTCAGTCCAAAGCTCTTCGGGCCCCAGGTGGTCTCTGGAACAATCAGATTATTCATCAGCCCCTCGAACATGCTTCCTCCCCAACTGGGGACGAAGTTGATGTTGTTATAGCTGTAGTGACCTTCAAAGACCGTAAACTGCTTATGCGACTGGGGGTCGGTGTACGTCACATTGTAGCCCTGGGGTGTCTGCCCCTGTCCATCACTGGCAGGTAGCGTGCGGAAGGTTCGCCACCACACATCGCTGGGCATTGTGTGTGTACCGATGCCAATATAGGCACCAATGCGCGTCTCCGTGTTGAGCAAGCCATACTCGAAACTCGCAGGCCCCTGGTCGGCATAATAGCCACCATACATCTGACCGGCATTGATGTTCGTGCTCTCATCGCCATTGTCATAGAAGGTGCCGAAATTCATAGCGTTCAGCAGTGCCGTCGCACGCGACGCCAGCGTAGGAAATACCTGGCGCACAAGGATTAATCCCGTCGCGTACCAGGCACTATCGACCGTAGAAATGAAAGCACCAGTAAGCGGTTGTCCTTCCTGATCGGTGCCTCCTGGGCCAGAGATTCTATGGCCATTGGTGGTATCATACCAACTCAAGAGGAACCCTTGCCATTTCGTCAGCTTTTCAACTTCGCTGAGCGTTGCGGTCGCCCGCTGCAGGGCTCCGTTAGCGTCAATGAACCCAAGGTCGTGAGCCGCTACGACGCTCCAGAAATACACTCCTATATTCGTTGGGGATGTATATGGACCACTGGGCGCACCATACAGGCCAAGGTTGTCCATCGGCAGGTGTGTATTGGGGTCCGTGTCCGCATCGAAGAAGTGCCATGTCTGTGCCGCGATAGCATTCAACAACGCCTTCTGTGGCGCGGTCAGTCCAGCTTGTGGGACGGGAGCCGCGACCGCAGTTGTAGCTCCCATCAGACCACTTACACCAAGTGATGCAAACAGCATGAGCGTTAATACTATATGCTTAATCTTCAAGGCCATTCTCCCTCTCCTATTAGCCCTTTATGCCTGTCGTGACGATACCCTGTGTGAAGTATCGTTGCAGCAGGAAGAAGACAACCAGCATGGGTACGACGATGACCACGGCACCAGCCAGCAGTAGCCCGTTATCCGAGACATGTGGCCCGTTGGCGAAAGTAGCTAGCGCTACTGGCAGATTGTAGCTCTGGTCATTGTTCAGCATAATCAAGGGATAGGTAAAGTCATTCCAGGAAGCCAGGAATTGCAGAATCGTCAGCGTAGCCAAAGCAGGGCCACACTGAGGCAGAACCACCCGCCAGAACAGGTAAAACTCACCTGCGCCATCCACGCGACCCGCGTCAAGCAATTCGTCCGGTATGCCCTGCATGAATTGTCGCATCAGAAAAACACCGATGCCGCCCGCCGCTTCCGGTAGAATCACTGCCAACAGGTTATTGGTCAAGCCGATTTTGCTCATCAGCACAAAGAGCGGGACGAGGGTAACCGCGGCGGGTATCATGATCGTGGTGAGCACTAGACCAAAGAGCGCGCTTTTTCCGCGAAACTTGAGCTTGGCGAGGGCATAGCCCAGCATCGAGCAGAAGATCAGGTTGAGCACCGTCACAGACACGCCAAGAATGATTGAGTTTAAGAAGTAGACTGGGAAGTTGAGTTGGCCGAAGAGCTTGCTGTAATTGCTCCACGTGAGTGCCTGGGGGAACCATGTCGGCGGTATTTGTGACAGCTCGGCATTCCCTTTCAATGAACTGAGTATCATCCATACAAAAGGCACCACCATTACAAGCAGCCCCAGCGTAAGCAGGAGATAAATCCACCAATCATTGACTGTAGACCTTTTCCCATGCGAACTTGGTCTATCCAGCTTGGGCGCCATTGTCGCTATATCTTGCTCTTCGGGCGTAGTAGTTTGCAACATAGTGTATCTTCCTTCCTATCAAGTCTGTGGTCGTAATAGACGAAACTGAATGAATGCCAGTATCACGATAGCCACAAACAAAACATACGCCATGGCACTCGCATAGCCCTGGTTGAAGAAGTCGAAGCCTTGTTGGTACAGGTATATACCCACGGTGAGCGTGCGGTTTAACGGCCCACCTTGTGTCAACACGAATGGTTCCTGAAAGACTTGGAGAAAGCCAACACTAGTCAGCACTGTGACCAACAGTAGCGTAGGTTGCAGCATCGGCAGGGTAACATTGCGGAAGAGGGCAAATTTCCCTGCACCATCCATCTCCGCCGCTTCATAAAGAGCGGGGTCTATACCCAGTAATCCGGCGAGAAGGATAATCATTGAGGAACCAACGTTGTGCCATATAACGATGAAAATGATCGACGGCAACGCCCAGTTTGGGCTGTTGAGCCAGTTCGGACCAGTTATACCTACTATGTGCAGCAGATTATTAACTAAGCCCACGTCGGGGTCAAGTAAGTATCGCCATAAGACCGCGATGGCAACAATGCTAGTGACGACTGGCAAATAGTACCCAATGCGAAAAATCGCTTTTACATAATTCGTACCCCGGTTCAGCCCGATGGCGATCAATAGGGCCAGCCCGATATTGAGGGGTACACCGATAACGACGATGATGAGCGTGTTCAGGGCGGCTTGCAAGAATATCTGATCATGTACAAGATGGACATAATTCTGCAAACCGATAAAATGCAGATGAAAAGGGTTTTGCAGGTTGGAGAGCCCGAAATCTGTGAAGCTCAGCAGCAGGGACACGATAATCGGCAAGACCATGAAAACCAGAAAGATCGCTGTCCACGGGAGGGCAAAGAGCCAACCTGCCAGAGTTCGTCGCCCGTTCCTGGGCTTGCCAGGACTGGGCGACGCATCATGCGTCGCCCAGTCCTGACTCATGGGGGAGTTCAGGGTTATATTAGCTTTACTCATTGCCCACTCCCTATTGAAGTAGCCTTCTGCTGCATATCCTGTGCAGCCTGATCCGGCGAGGACTTGCCTAACATGGTCGATTGCATGTCTTCGTCGATGACATTGGCAACCTCCTCCCATTTGGAGATGCTTGGCGGCCCCTGAGCGTCATTCAACTGCGTGTGGAAGATCGACAGGTTCTTGTCCGTGGCGAGCGTTCCCAGATTCCAAGCCGACTGCACCGCTGGCAGATCGCCAATGGTGGTATACCACTTCACCTGGACAGCAGGCGTAGTGAGGTACTGGATGAACTTCCAGGCGGCAGCACTGTTAGGACTGTTTTTGAAGACAACCATGTTGGAGCCACCAACGAAAGAGGTATTCGATACCTTCTGCGGCATCTGCGCAATGGCCCACTTGCCGTTCATCGCCGTGCCTCCCTCTTGCTGGATCAGACCGACACTCCACGGTCCTGAGAAGAACATCGGCGTCGATCCTTGATCGAAGGTTTGTACTTCATCGAAAGTGGGTGGTTCAACCTGAGGCGTCAGACCATCCTTGAAGAAGGTCTGTAAGTAAGAGAGTGATTGGACCATAGCCGGACTATTCAGCGTGTATTGCCCACTATTGAAAACTTTCCCATTAGATTGCCAGACGAAAGGTAGGAGTGACTCCCAGTCATTCGATGACAGATAGATGCCATACTTTGAGCCACCTTTTTGCTGCATAGCTTTGGCGTCCGCTAGCAATTCATCCCAGTTCTGGGGCGCGTGCGTGATACCAGATTTCTGCGCAATATCGGTACGGTAAAACAATACGCGCGTGTCAACGTACCACGGCACTCCATAAACCGTCCCGTTTAAGACGGTAGTGTTCCACGCACCAGGGAAGAAATCGCTTTGCTTAAAGCTACTCGGAGGCGTAGCAAGCGAACCTGTTTGTGCAAATTCGGACATCCAGGTGGTCCCCATCTGGGCGATATCGGGCGTCTGACCACCGGCTACCGCCGTGAGTAATTTTTGGTGTGCGTTGGTCCATGGAATAGACTGCACCGTTATATGAACACCAGGATTCAGTTTCATATAATCGCTAGCCAGCACTTTAAGGCTGTCACCCTCAGCACCCATACCCCACACCGTCAAATTAGCGGAGTTTGCGTTGCCACTATTACTACTACTACTTCCGCCTCCGCAGGCTGCCAACAATCCCATTGCCAGCACCAGTAGCGCGAACATAAACACATTTTTTTGCTTCATTGCACTGTGTCTCCTTTGTCAAAACAAACAACTGAAAAAGATATGCGACGCCTACATGTGGAACTTATGAGGAATTATCCGGACATGCTGTTGTAAGGATGTGTTAATAAACGAGCACTCAAGTTCCTTTTGTGCCAAATGTGTTGGTATCCTATAACCTTAGTACGTTATATACCGAAATTTCGGATACAAAAATGGCGCAAAAAGCGCCATTTAGTGTCTCGTTTAAGCAGTAGATTATTCATGAGCAAAGGCTAGAACGGGCTACCCCTCCTTCACCACATCTCTATATTTTTGCAGCAGTTTCTTGATCTTCGGGTCTATTACAAACATGCAGTACCCTTGCGAGCGATTATTGTCGTAATAATCCTTGTGGTAGTTCTCAGCCGGATAGAAGTTAGTGAAAGGGACGATTTCAGTCACTACGGGATGTTTATACGTACCAGATTTTTCTAATGCCGCCTTGGAGGCCAGAGCAAGCTGTTTTTGCTCGTCATTCTGATAGTAAATTCCTGAGCGATATTGTGTGCCAACATCATTACCTTGTTGGTTTAATGTGGTGGGATCGTGCAGGTGCCAAAAAATCTCCAGCAACGTATCATAGGAAATGACGGCTGGGTCATACGTGATTTGAATGGCTTCAGCCGCACCCGTTCTGCCCGAACTTACTTGTTGGTATGTAGGATTTGCTACCTGGGATGCCGCGTAGCCCGGCATTACCGCTGTTACGCCTTTGAGTCTATTGAAAACGGCTTCTGTACACCAAAAGCAGCCGCCTGCCAGCGTAAGTGTTTCTAACTGAGACATAGATTACCTCTCTTTAATAAGAATCTCTTCATTTCTTTCACTGTATCATGTACATGCAGTCGATGACAACTTTCTGTAACCGTATCCATACACTTCTCTCCAAACGTCTGAAACGTTCTGAACAGTAGTGACATATAACGATTTTTCATGGTATACTTGTGGCATTACAGATATCCGTCATTTGTATGTCCACCACACGTAGTGCTGAGGCAACATATTTCTGGTGGAGCAACCACCTCAAATATGCCACCTCACATCCGCCTTTCGTACAATGTCACTACACTTTTAGTTTTGAAACTGTAGTCCTTGTATTTGTTAGGGCTCGCTCGGCCCCAACTCTCCCTTCATGAGGCGGCAGAGTACCTATACTACCTTTTGCTGCCTCCGTACCACCCAAGCGAAAGGATCTATCAATGAAGAACGGATCATTTGTACTCGACGCACACACCGGCTTTTGGGACGCCAGCAAAGAAAACTGCAAGAACCGTTTTGGCGATGCCTTCATTGAAACCTTCTATGCCTTCCATACTGGTTTCAACCCCCCGGACAAGCAGTGGACCATGGACTACGAGAAACAGTTCCGCAAAGTCGACCCTGACTGGTATCTTGAAGAGGTCTTTGTCAAGGGCGACGCCGACATGTCCATTCTCTCCACCCAGGTGCTGATGGATTTCTACCATACCGGTTTCTGCAATGCTGACCGCAATGCCAAGATGCGTGCTCGTGCTCCCGAACGCATTATTTCTCTTGGCGGCGTTGACCCCCGTATGCCCAATGCTGTTGATGAAGTCAAACGGCAGATCGAGGATTGTGGGGTCAAGGGCTTCAAATGGTATACCGCCGAGTGGCGTGGTCAATCTCGTGGCTGGAGTGCCAACGATCCCGCAGTCTTCCCACTCTATGAGAAATGCCTGGAAATGGGCATCAAGAATATGCACTTCCATAAAGGCCCCGCAGTCGAGCCACTCTCTCTCTCCAAATTCGACGTGCGCGACATTGATGAGCCCGCCTGGCTCTACCCCGAACTGAATTTCATCATCGACCACGTCGGCTTGCCGCGTATAGACGACTTCTGTTGGATTGCCGCTCGTTGTCCCAACGTCTACGGCTCCCTGGCCGTGGCTCTGGCTTTCGTCCATAATCGTCCGCGCTTCTTTGCCGAAGTCATGGCCAATTTGCTCTTCTGGCTTGGTCCTGATCGCATCATCTATGGCACCGACTTCCCCATCTGGTATCCACATTGGCAGCTTGACGACTTTATGGCCTTCCAGTTACCAGATGATATTAAAGCTGAATATGGTGTTGATCTGACCGATGAAACCAAGCAAAAGATCATTGGCGGCAACATAGCCCGCCTCTACGGCATTGATAGTGCCAGCAAATTGAAATCTTTAGAAAATGACGAAATCGCGCAGCGCAAGCGAGCGTATGCTTCTTCGCACGCCACTGAAACAGGCATAGCGGGGACGGTGTCGCGATGATGATCGATGCTGATGCAGTGCGGGCAGCGGCTGGCTCAACGCGAGACCCCGAGATCCGCCGCTCGCTCGGCGAACTCGGCCTGTTAGATGAGGTACAAATTGATGGCGGTCAGGTGACAGTACATTTTCACCTGACCAGCCCACTTTGCCCATCGAAATTCGCGACCAGCATCGGGCAGGAAATTCGCAAGCGTGTGGAAGCCGTTCCTGGTGTGACATCGTGCGAAGTGGTGTTGCGCGATCATTTCCTGCGCGCGAAAATTCAAGAGCTGATCAATGCTAGAGGTCGTCAATGAACGCGACAAAGATTCTTGCAGGCCGACGGGAAGGCGAACTCCTCACCTTCCCGTCGGTGCGCCGCATGGCTGATATCCTTTCGCGGCGCTGCCGCGAAGCGTCGTGGGTGCGTACCTCCGTTGCTAGCCTGGACCGTTTCCGCACCATGACGGGCAATACAGACCTTGAAATGCTTTTGGCTGCAGCGAAGGACGCTCCAGCTTTAGCTGAGCAGTCTCTCGTTTCGTTTGCGTCCGCCCTCACTGGTTATACTGACGGTCAGGTCTCTGCCCTCGCCATGGGCGCAAAGCTCTGGTTTCGTTTGAACGGTGTGGATGTCCCCTGGCGACCGCTGCCAGGCCTCGCTTCCGCACCGCTATTGACTACCGCCGATCAGCAAGGAACAGAACGCGTAATTCTGCTGGCCTTGATCGGTAGTGGCCTTCGACTGACTGAATTGCTGCGCTTGCGGGTGGGCGATGTTGGTTCGCTGGATGCCGAGGGGCGTCTCATACCCGATATCGCGGCAGATCCCTTGGCGGTTCAGTACACCCCGCGCCGTGGCAAACAAGAAGAGCGTATCACCTTCCTCACCTACTCCACGCGACAAGCCCTTCTTGCCGTCTGGCAGCAAGGTACAGTCCAGCAGGATGCCACACAGCCCATCGATCTCAATGCCCCGCTCATCGCGCAGCGCGATGGTTCCAAAGCTACTGTAGCCAGCGTTGCCAGAGCAAGGCAACGTAGTAAGTCGCTGATTCGGGCGGGCAGTGATGTCAATGTCACCCTTTGTCGTGCCACCGGCGATTTTTTTCGCGAGTGGGGCCTACCCGGTTCGCGTTTTGAGGGACCAGAAGATATAAACATCGAAGATTATATCTAGAGGAGTTTCAAATGAAAGCAGTACGTTTACACCAGTATGAACAACAGCCGAAGATTGAAGAGATAGCTGAGCCTAAGATTACTGGCCCGCATGACGTAATTGTGCGCATCGGTGGCGCAGGATTGTGTCGTACCGATTTGCACATTATCGAAGGGCAATGGGCTGAGAAATCAAATGTAACCCTTCCCTATACGCTTGGGCATGAAAACGCGGGTTGGGTTCACGAAATTGGCTCGGCAGTCAGTAACGTCCAGGTTGGCGATACGGTTATTGTGCATCCCCTGGTCACATGTGGACTCTGTCGCGCCTGCCGTGCAGGTGATGACATGCACTGCATCAATTCGACATTCCCCGGTATTTCGGTGGATGGCGGCATGGCGAATTTTCTCAAGACCAGTGCGCGTGCCGTTGTCAAGCTCGACTCAAGCCTGGAACCCAAAGATATCGCCGCCCTCGCCGATGCTGGTTTAACTGCCTATCATGCCGTCAAAAAAGCGTCTCACCTGCTCTATCCTGGCACAAAGACGGTTGTCATCGGTGCTGGTGGCCTGGGACATATCGGTATTCAATGTCTCAAAGCCCTGACTCCTACTGAAATCATCGTCGTCGACCGTTCAGCGGCGGCTCTCGCCTTGACGAAAGCTTGGGGCGCCGATCACACCGTGCTGGCCGATGGCACTCATGTGAACAAAGTGAAGGAGCTCACCGATGGGCAAGGTGCCGAAGCCGTAATCGACTTCGTTGGCGAGGCCGGTGCCGAGCACGATGCCGTGGGTATGTTACGCCGCGCTGGCTCACACTTTATCATTGGCTACGGTGGGCGGCTCAATGTACTCACTATCGACATCATCTCTACCGAGATCAATTTTATCGGCAACCTCGTCGGTACCTACAATGATCTCGTGGAACTGATGACCTTGACAGCCCAGGGCAAAGTGACGCTACACACAGCAACCTATCCACTCGATGCCGCCCTCGATGCCATTCACGAGCTCGACAGCGGCAGACTACGCGGACGCGGCATTCTTATCCCTTAAGGCAAGGTTCACTATGGAGACAAATGGTGCGTGACCGTTTGACCAGTTACCCTGTGTCACCCTGAGCGGAGCATTGCCATTCTGAGCGCCGCCCGGTCATGCTGAGCGCAGCGAAGCATCTCCGTGCCACGCCAGATGCTTCGCTGCGCTCAGCATGACCGGGCTGAACCTTTCTGGTGATGAGAACCGGTCCAGTGCGTTTAAACCTTGCCTAACCGGAAAAATATGATATGTAGCAAGCAAGCAAGCGTAGGGCGCGATTTATCGCCGCCACCGCCGATTTATCGGCCCGTCCCGTTGGCTGCACCCTGTCCGGGGGACAGGTAATACAGGTAATAATCGGCCCTCGTATCATTATGTCCATTTTCCCACCTGACCTCATATCATGCCCAAAAATTGAGTGTAACCAAACCATAATTGCTTAATTGCTAGAACGAGGGAGAGAACATTCCCATGGTAAAACGAATCGCATTCCATAACAGTGCTCGCCGCTCACTAAAGACCGGCATTGATATTGTGGCCGATGCCGTTAAATATACCCTTGGCCCAAGAGGGCGCAACATCGCTATTGACCAGCGGTTTGGCATTCCCACTGTTACCCATGATGGTGTGACCATTGCCAAGGAGATCAACCTTGATGACCCCCTAGAGAACATGGGGGCGCAATTGATGAAAGAGGTGGCGAGCAAAACAAATACCGTTGCCGGAGACGGAACCACCACCGCGACCGTACTGGCGCAGGCTATCGTCACAGCAGGTCTCAAGAACCTAGCCGCCGGTGCGAACCCGATGCAGATCAAACAAGGTTTATCCATAGGCACAGATGTCGTGGTTGCATACCTGAGCACGATGGCTATACCCGTTACAAGCAAAAAAGAGATTGCTCAACTGGCTATGATCTCCGCCGCCGACGAAACCATTGGTCAACTCATCGCCGACGTCATGGAGCGGGTTGGCAGAGATGGGGTAATCATCGTTGAAGAGTCAAAGAGTGGCAATTTTGAGATTGAGTATGCCGAGGGTATGCAGATTGACCGAGGCTATGTCTCCGCTTACTTTGTAACAAATACAGAGAAAATGGAAGCTGCCCTTGAAAATCCGCTAATCCTCAATACCGAAAAGAAGATCAGTGCCGCACAAGAACTGCTGCCTATCCTGAAGAGACGCTACAGGATATCGCCACTCTGACCGGAGGGCAGGTTATCAGCGAGGAGATGGGGCGTCACTTGACCAAAGCCAGGCTGACCGACTTGGGCTCTGCACGCTTAGTTGTAGCCCATAAAGACGATATGACGATCATTGGCGGATACGGCAAGCTAGAGCATATACAAGCCCGCATGCGCCAGCTCAGGAGGCTGCTTGAAGAAAATCCTGGCGATTTCGACCGCGAAAAGTTGCTAGAACGCCTGGCGCGCTTAGCCGGTGGCATTGCTGTCATCAAAGTTGGGGCCGATACAGAACTTGAACTACAGTATCGTAAGACACGTGTTGAGGATGCTTTAAATGCCACTCGTGCTGGCGTAGAGGAGGGCATTGTCCCCGGTGGCGGTGTAGCCCTGTTAAATGCAGTCGCTGCCCTCGACGGTATCCATCTAACGGGAGATGCCGCTATCGGTATCAACATTCTTCGACGCGCTCTGGAAGAACCACTACGCCAGATTGCCATCAATGGCGGACAGAATGGAGCGGTTGTGGTTGATACTGTGCTACGTGTACAGCAGGAACATGATAGTAAACAGTATGGCTATAACGTGCTAACGAATCGCTGCGTGGATATGATTGAAGCTGGTATCATCGATCCCGTCAAAGTGACACGCTCGGCTTTACAATACGCCACCAGTATAGCAGCTTTACTTCTGACGACAGAAGTACTGGTAACGGATGTGCCGGCAGTGATTGATCCCATGCCGCTTACAGGTCAGTTTTAGCTATGTCGGCGTAGGAGCCAATTATGCACATTGATGAAATAAACTGGCCATCCGTACGGCGCGCACCCTGTCTATACCTGTCCGGGGGACAGGTAATACAGGTAATAATCGCCGCCACCGCCGATTTATCGGCCCGTCTTGACGGTAGGGAGGACGAAACAAAACCGGCTTCCCTCTCCGGCTTGTCCTGAACTCTCGACCCAGATGTGTCCCCCCATTTTGACAACAAATTGTTTGGAGATGTAGAGCCCGAGACCTGTGCCGCGCACCGTACTGGCGAGGTCACGCTTGAGGCGGGTAAACTTTTCAAAGAGCAGTGGCTGTTCAGCAGGGGGAATGCCTGGGCCAGCATCCTTGACACAGATGCACACTTGCGGAATGGAGTGCTTTTCACCCTCAAAACTGTCATGCACGGTTGCGCTGATCACTACCGCGGTTTGCTCTGGCGCATACTTGCAGGCATTGGACAGCAAGTTTCGCAGAATATGGTGTAAATACTGTTCATCAGCCCAGACTGTTTGCTGCTCTGGGATGTTGACCTGGAACTGGTATTCCTGCGTTTTTCGTGGATCAAACTGCGCAATGACTTCATGTACGAGCGGGCTCAGCAACAGATGTGAGGGTTGCGCAGGTTTCGTGTCATGGTTGACTTGTAAAACATCTAGCACTGCATTGACCATGCGCGTGAGTTCTTGACAATTTTCCAGTGCGCGGTAGAAGAACTTGGCTTTCGTTGGCTCATCGAGTTTTGCGCTATATTCATTGATGAGTTCCAGGAACCCTGTGAGAGACGTGAGCGGTGTACGTAACTCGTGGCTGACGTTTATCATAAACTCATCTTTTCGTAGTTCCAACTCTTTGAATTGCGTGATATCTTGCATGACGCAGATTACAAACGACGTTGAAGCGTTGCGATCCAGTACCGCTGTCGCTTTGACCAGGGCCCAGCCTACCTCGTGCGTTTGCTTATTGACATAGCGAACATTCACTTGGAGGTTTGTTTCTCCTCCTATGGCCCGTATGCCCGGACGTTGGGAAAAGCTAAACGGCTGTCCTTGCTCGTCAGTTAGCTCTATCCGCTCCCAGTAATCTGATGGAGGTACACTGAGCATTTCTTCCACGGAGGAATAACCAGCTCGCTTTGCTAACTGCTGGTTCGCGTAAATAATTTTCCCGGTGGCATCTTGCATGACGATGCCATCGTCCACATTCCTCAGAATGACCTCGAGCTGATCTTTGGAACGCCGTAATTCATCATCCAAGTGCTTCCGCTTGGTAATATCCTTTGTCACGCCGATGTAGCCATACGCGGTGCCATCGGCGTTGAACAGCGTGGTTGTTTTCACATCAGCCCAGATCAACGTGCCATCCTTGTGCTGTAGTTGCCATTCGTTTGATTTTTCTTCTCCTGGGGCTATAGGCTGCAAGTCTCGCCCAAGTTTTGCTATACTTTGTTCCAGGGGGATTGCATCATAGTTAAAGTAGAGCCGTGCAATGCTTTGACCCAGCATTTCGTCTTGCGTATAGCCAAAGATGTCTGCTGCACCATCGTTCCAATACGTGATGTTGCCTTGCAAGTCGGACACAATGACGCTGTCTCGAATATGGCCCAAAATATTTGCCTGGAAATGTTCTTGTTCTTGCACCTGTTTCTGCGCGGTGATGTCATTGAGTAGAATCGTGATCGCTTTGGCTGAAGGGAAAATATGGACGCGCATCCATTTCTGGAAGTGGATAGACTTTACTTCAAACTGCTCGGCAATGCCGCTAGCAGCAGCTTGCTGACAGTGCTGGTAAAATGCCGAGCCGACGAGTAGAGGAAAAGTTTCCCAGAGGTTCTTGCCGAGCAGCTCTTCCCTCTTTCTCTGCGCTATTGATGCTGCCTTTTCGTTGCAGCACGTTATTCGCCATTGGTGGTCAAGCACAATAAGCGCATCAGTTATATTTTCGAGAATGGTTGTCTCGAGTACTTGGGACTCCTGCACAACAGGGCCAGCGTGTTCCTGTCCTTCGTTTTCTTGGGCATCAGTGGAAGAGTGAAGATTGGCCGTAAAGTCGACTGGATGCACGCGCCCTCCGAACCGCATCATGCGAAATCAATTATTTATCAGGAAATATTGCAAATCTCTGCTTGGAAGTTATCTTGTATTTAGTATAGCATACCAGGTATAAGATATACTGAGGTATCGGCGCTGGGGGAGAAAGGCAATGCGCTTACTGCCAATCGGTTATGGCAATGTCCACGCCTTTTTGTCAGAGGAGTTTTATAATGGATGAAAACAATAAAAGCGCACCCAGAGGGATTCGAACCCCCGACACTCGGTTCCGAAGACCGATGCTCTAATCCGCTGAGCTATGGGTGCATCAATGCCATACTACCATATTTGTCAACTTTTTACCACGATTTAGTAAGCAAAGGGTGTATGAAAAAGTTGTAGGCAGGCAAGCAAAAAGGTGGTATCCTCATCTGTAAGGAAAAACGCCAAAACAGAGAGGACCCCTACCAATGGAAACGAACGAAAAGCTGAAAATAGCCCTGCTGCAAGAGACAGAACA
>JBBQXY010000128.1:0-17721 GCA_038209195.1 Ktedonobacterales bacterium
GAATCTGGCGTGGTACGGAGATTCTTCGCTGCGCTCAGAATGACAAAGCTTCGCTCAGGATAGAATAATGTAGGAGGCTTTGTGATGGATGGGACATATGTGACCTCTCTTTATTATTGGTAAGGAGATGCTGGTGGGTAAGGGTATTGGGTACGCGTACAGGAGTGTGATGACGGTGCAAGTCCTGACTTAGGAAAAGTATAGCATATTTCTTCTAAGCAAGCAAGAGGTGAAAGAGTTCTCCAGACGTTTGGAGAGAAGACTGTCCGTGAGCGGACTGAAGTGGTGTCCTGGGTGTCATTCTGAGCGCAGCGAAGGAGCTCTCCTGGCACGGAGATTCTTCGCTGCGGCTCAGAATGACAAGACGGGGCTCGGAATGACAGAGGGGGACCAGGGGAGATTCTTCGCTGCGGCTCAGAATGACAAGACGGGGCTCGGAATGACAGAGGGGGACCAGGGGAGATTCTTCGCTGCGGCTCAGAATGACAGAGGGGGGCTCGGAATGACAGAGGGGGACCAGGGGAGATTCTTCGCTGCGGCTCAGAATGACAGAGGAGTGCTTAGAATGACAAGGGAGTGCTCAGAATGACAAGGCGGTGCTCACTCAGACGGGAGGAGCAAGCGATAACGTTGCCATAAGCTGCCCTTGTTGGAAAGCCACTAGCGCACCTGCCTCGCCGGCAATTGGCTCGATTTGCCCATTCCCATTCACATCTACCCCTCGATACGCGTTATCAGCCAGCGTTGTAATCTCCTGCAAGGCTGTCAGGTCGGTGGGATGGCCCCTCACTTGCAGTAAATCTTGTTCCATCGTAGTTACCCATCCGCTGATGTTCGTGAGGGCGATATCCATTGACGCCGCGTGCTCATGCATCGTATTTGTTGCATCGGGCTGGCTGAGTGCTAGTGCGGCATGTTTTTCCGCCGTGGACACGTAGCCCTGACCGAGCAGACCATAGCCGTCCCCGTTCGCAATCACCCCCAGGTCCATGCACGTATCTGAGAGCGGGTGATAGTGCAAACCATGTGCGCCTTCGATGATATCGAGCATACTTTGCGCCATGCACACCATCATCGCCGCATTTTTGCTGTTTGCCACGGTTTGCAACACAACAGCCTGATTATCCAACATGTGTGTTTGCTGCATGAGTCCGAGCAGCAAGGCAGTTTTGGCAGGAGCCGGTGGAAAACTGACCAGCAGGTGCTCAATGTGCTGAAAGGCATGGACCGGGAAGTTCACTAGCAGGATCACCGGACCAGCCGGAACAGTAACTGCCCCTCGTTCCAGTGTAACCTCCAGCTTATTGCCAGCAGTGAGTAGATTGCTGTTCGTCCCACTATACGTCAGTGACCAGCCTTGTTTCGTTGCCACGAGCTTGCCTAAGCCCACGACATCCTCCGTCTGATCATTCAATATCCACGCTTCGTATACCTTACCAGCAGGAGGCGCAACCAGTTGTGCAACAGTGATTTGCAGCGCGTTCGTTTGCTCATTGGCACCAGGCTGACTCGAAAAAAACGTCACCTGTCCGCTGGCATGCGCCACAGCATTGTTCTTCTGCAAGAGCAATGTGACCCCCACCGCAGCACCAGTAATGATCAGCAAGGCGATCAGTGACACAACCAGTAGAGCCAGCTTTACCCGTCCCCTTCCCCGCTTCCGCAATCGACCCATTAACGCGGGTCGTGGACTATCGTTGCTACCTTCTGGCTTCGCACCTGCGGGCTTCTCCTCAGTGGCTCTTTGCACGGGTGGCTGGTGTACTGTATGTATCCTTCCTGAGGTACGTTCAGTTCCGGCAGACTGATTATTGCTCCGTGCATCATCGGCGAGCTGCGTATCTGCCAGTGACGTTTCTATCACAATTGCTGGCAGTTTTTTCGTACTCAATACATCCGAGACGGCAAACGGCACCCTGGTTTTATCTACCGCACCTAAAGCATGATGATAAGCGTTGGCAAAGGCACCCGGTTGGTTGAACCTCTGCTCTGCGTCCTTCGCCATAGCACAGGCGAGGACACTATACACGCCAACAGGCACGTCGCTATGTTGCGTCAGCGGCGGGATAGACGCGTAGAGTTGCTGCTGAACAATATCATCACGAGTGTTCCCCGCGAAGACTGGCGAGCCTGTCAAGAGGTGATAGATCACCGCTCCCAGGGCATAGACATCGGTGGCAGGCTGTATTGGCTTGCCAAGCAATTGCTCTGGCGCGTATCCTTCTCCCCACGCCAGCGACTGCTTCCTGGCCTTGTCCGGGCTGTTCATTTCCAGCAAACTTCCCATGCCAAAGTCTGTTACCACCAGTTGGCCATCAAGCCGGATGAAAATAGTGTCCACCGAAAGGTCGTCGTGGAGTACCCCGTGCTCATGTGCATATTCCAGGGCAGTGGCGATCTGGTCGAGGTAGCGACCGACGGTAAAGGTATTAAGCGCGCCATTTTTGTCAATGCGTGTTCGCAGTGATCGTAAAGGGATGTGCGGTGTGACCAGATATGGCAAACCGCGAAAGACTCCAAAATCAACGAGAGGGAGAATATGGGGGTGCTTGAACGCGGCAATCTGATTGGCCCGGTAGTGGAAATGTTCGAGGTAGGCTTCGCGCTCCTTGGGCGTCGCGTGCGCTGGCCCTTCCAGGAAGCGCAGCACATATGTGGTCGTTTGATCGGCATGTGCAAGATAGCTGGCCCCAAGCTTGCTCTGACCAATGTACTGTTCGACAACATATGTTCCCACGCTTGTACCAACCAGCTTGTCCAATGACGCATGCTTTATCATGGACGTATGTTCCCCCTTGGTATATTGATGGGCGTATATGTACTAGTACGGTGGGAAGTTTCGCCAGTAACAAAAAGCCTGGATGTACTATTGCGCTGGCAAGGTTCAGTGGAGGTATGTTGATTGCTCAAGTTGAGGACGCCAACCACAACATAGTAGGTCTTAGGCAGCCGCCGAAGTAGTCGTTCTTAGGCAAGGTTCAGCCCGGTCATGCTGAGCGCAGCGAAGAATCTGGCGTGGCACGGAGATTCTTCGCTGCGGCTCAGAATGACAGAGGGCGGTGCTCAGAATGACAGAGGGCGACCAGGAGAGATTCTTCGCTGCGGCTCAGAATGACAAAGCGGTGCTCGGAATGACAGGGCGGTGCTCAGAATGACAGGGCGGTGCTCGGAATGACAGGGCGGTGCTCAGGGTGACACAGGGTGACGGGTCAACCGGTCAAGCACCATTCGTCTCTAGTGAACCTTGCCTTAAAATACTAAAGCTGACCACCAGCCAGGTACTTGCTGTCAAAAGGTACAAGTACCCAACTGGTGGTTTTGTGACACGTAGACGTTGTGGGAGTTAGCTCTTGTTGAACGCCCGCATTAGCGCATTCAAGTAGTCTCGTGTGTAGGCCTGTGTCACGCGTGCATCCGCGACCATCGGGAAGCCGTGGAACGCACCGGGATACACATGCAACTCTGTGGGTACCCCCGCCCGAATCAGTCGACGGGTATACTCCATATCTTCTTCCAGGAACAGATCGAGCGCCCCAACACAAATATAGGTTGGCGGTAGACCTTCCAGCTTTTCGGCGCGGGCCGCGGCTGCGTATGGCGAAACGTTCGGACTCCCTGGCTCTTGCCCCAGGAGCGCGGTCCAGCCAAAGCGGTTGGCATCGGCTGTCCAAATGTATTCTCCGGTGTAGGGATGTGGGTCAACCGTTGTAACGGTACGGTCGTCGAGCATCGGGTAGATCAGCAACTGGAAAACGAGCGGCACCTCGCCTCGATCTCGCGTGAGCAATGCCAACCCTGCTGCCAGTCCCCCACCTGCGCTATCACCACCGATCGCGATGCGGGAGGTATCTACGCCCAGGTCGCTGGCGTTCTCGTACAACCATTTCAAAGCGGCATAGCAGTCCTCGACCGGCCCAGGATGTGGTGTTTCCGGCGCAAGTCGGTAGTCAACTGATATCGCGGCACACCCCAATGCCGAAACAATAGTCTTGAGCTGTAAAGCAGACTGGTCGGCGTTCCCAATCACATAGCCGCCACCGTGAACCCAGAGCACTGCTGGCACGGAAGTCGTGACGTTTTTGGGGCGATACACCAGCACCCGTACATCAGGTGCTCCTTGTGGGCCGGGTATATGCCGCTCAGTGAAGGCGATATCGGGAGATTCTGGCAGCCCTGCCAGTGCTTGGGCATTCATCTCGTTGAGAAAGGCGCGCATTTGTGGCAACGACTCTACCGTAAGATTGAGCCCAGGAAACATATCAAGCATCGGAGCGATTTCGGGATCGATAAGATGTCTGGTGGTCATACTTACCTCCTTGTTCTTAACTAGCGAAACAATCTTACTCCTATTCCTGGTTCAGTATAGTCACAAACTTTTTACAAAAGCAAGCATAGGGTGATATCTATCCCTCCTCACCTTGCATTTGATAACCAAAAAGCGTGCTGATGAAATAATGATCGGCATTTTCAAAACCATAGAAGACATTATTTTCTATGACATCGAACCTGTCTAAAGGTGCAAACGCCCCTTTGTCGGCAATGGTGAAATCGCGGAAAAATTGATGATCTAATTTTCTCTCCCCCCATTTACTACCAGTCGTGTCGTCAATGGCATCGAGCACATCATCAATGATACTACCAGTGAGTTTCAGTACAGGATTCTTTTTCCCAATAAACTCCTGCTGAATGCTGTGCGGGAGATTCGCGGTCACGCTGATTTCGGTAGTCGCCTCCTTTACATTGCCTCCCAGGCCATTCTTTAAGGCTTCGATGCGATCCATTTGCCAGCGTGATCCAATTAAACCGCGTGTATTGCCATCGCCGCTAAAAGTGATTAATCCTTTACGCCCACAAAGGAGTTTTTCTGTCTTCTGTGTAGAACTTTCATGCTCAATCTCCTGCTGGATCAGTTTCTCTACTCCGCGCCGTGTTTCCAGTGCCTGCAATCGGCTCACCCTTGTACTGGTCCGAGTCAAGCCAAGATCATAATGAAAACCAGTTGTCTCCAGGTAGGCCTCTTCACCACTCGGTAACACAAAATCATAACTGGTATTGACCGCTGCCCGCTGGTTTCTTCTCATGACATTGCGTTCCACTACTGGCAACAGCGCGATACTCCGTGCCCGAACCGCCAAATGTTTTGAAGAAACAAGGTATTGATCAAGGCCCTCACGTATTTGCCCGTTAGACTCTTCGGGGCCATAGCGAAAAATGGTGATTTCATCGCCAAAGACCTCTTCAAGCAGTTTGGTCAACCCTGCACTGTTTTTTCTTACCGCGCCTGCTTCCTGAAAATGCATCACAAAGGCGACGCCGTTGCGGTGGGCGCGCTGCCGCATTGCTTTGAGCACATTGAGCGTTGGAAGGTCACCCCGCAGCAATTGCCCCGCGTTCCCTGAAAAAACGGTGAGCGCGGGACTACTTTCTGTTGGGTGTTCAATGGTTAAGATGCGTCCCATATTTTCTGTTTTTCGTAATACCATAGTACACGAGCCACTGCTTCTTCAAAATCAGTGCTCACGATTCCTTTCTTTGATGGTCAGATTATACCACCGTCTGTCATTTTGCCTTCGGCAGGGTTTGTCAAAAGTCTTTCTTTGCCGCCTTCGGCGGCAGAGAGGGGAAAGGGAAGCGAGGGCACCTCGCGCTCCGGCAAAGGGCTGCCGCCCTCTGCACTCCTGACTTCCCTTTGAGCCCTTCGGCAATTGCCCTTGACTTTTGGAAATTTGGGGGGTATAATCCTAACAATTTGAAAATGGTTTCCAAACGTTCCACTCCGTGGAAAGGTGTGTCTTTTACATGGTTACTCTGCACTGGCAACAAACGACAGAACTTCCGCCACAGTGGATATGGCATTTCATTCATCTCTTTGACGGGCCCGGTGCCGTTTTTCCAGGAATTATTCTTCCCTCACCCCATTGATTCGGGGGTGAGGTATTTTTTTTGACCTTTTTGGTCAGCTTAAATGTTGTTGGGGCAACAGCTTCCACTGCTGCCTCTCGTAGCAACTTCTCTATAAAGTGGATGTGTTGATTGAGGAAGCAAGGAATAAAATGATGACCAGTCAACCTGTTGTCGTGCTTAGTTATTGCAGGAGGACCTTATGCAGCAAGTAATAGCGCAAAACCACAGTGAAATATGTGCGGCCAACAATGCGACTCGCATGATTAACGGCAATTTTACAGGGAAAGATATCGTTTCCCTTGATCAATTTTCAACCGAAGATTTACATGTACTGTTTCTGCTGGCGAACGAGATGAAACGTATCGCCGTCAACAAAGAACCTTCGAATATTCTGGCGGGTCATATCATTTCGTTGTTGTTCTTTGAACCATCAAGCCGGACGTTTGGCTCCTTCGCGGCGGCGGTGAAACGGCTGGGTGGGCAGACGCTGGATATTCAAAATCCCGAGACGGTCTCCTCTGTTTCTAAAGGTGAGACGTTTGAAGATACCATTCGCACGTTTGAAGCTTACTCGAACGCCATTGTGCTGCGTCACAAAGTCGCGGGTTCAGCAAAGTTGGCGGCTGAATCAGCCACTACCGTGCCAGTAATCAATGCTGGCGATGGCAATAATGAACATCCAACGCAGACGTTGCTTGACCTGTACACCATGTATGAGAAATTTGGTCGACTCAATAATCTGACGGGTCTGTTCGCGGGCGACCCGCTCAATAGCCGCACGATCCATTCACTCTTAAGTGGTCTGTCGCTGTTCGCCAACAACACGGTGTACCTGCTATCCCCCGCGCAATTGCGCTTGTCACGTCCGGATTATGTGTACTGGAGTTCGCGTGGACTGCGCATTATCGAAATAACGTGCGAGAAAGAAATTCCGGCGCATTGCGATTTCTGGTACTGGACCCGTATTCAGCGCGAACGTTTCGCCACCATCGAGGAATATAACGAGGCGGTGCAAGACAAATTTATTGTCACGCCGCAATTACTCCATACCTATGCTCGCAAGGACATGATCCTGATGGATCCTCTGCCCAGAGTGGGCACCATAGACACTGCAGTTGACGCCGACGAGCGCGCCGTCTATCTGCGCTCACAAATTCGCAACGGTCTGTATACCCGCATGGCCTTGCTGGCACTTCTACTTGGAAAGGCATAAGAAGTTGAACGTCCAACATAGTGTGATAAAGCATTCACCAATGATTGAAGAATATAACAGTACAGCCGCGGAGACAGCTCAGCAAGGCATTCTTATGCTGGAAGATGGCACGACGTTTGAAGGAACATCGTTCGGCTTTGCGCGTGAAATCTCCGGCGAAGTGGTCTTTGGCACGGGCATGGTCGGCTATCCAGAAGCGATGACCGATGCTTCATTTGCCGGACAAATTCTGGTCATGACCTATCCGCTCATCGGCAACTATGGCGTACCCGACGCAGCCCTGTGGGAAAGCGATCGTATTCATGTCGCGGGACTAATCGTCTCCGATTATATTGATATTCCGTCGCACGCGCAAAGCTCAATGAACCTGGGAACGTGGCTGCAAAAAGAGCGCGTGCCCGCGCTGGAGATCAAGGATACGCGCCTGCTCACGCAGCATATTCGCACGCATGGCACGATGCTGGGCCGCTTCGTCTTCGATACAGAAGTTCCCTTCCACGATCCCAATAGCGATAACTTGGTCGAGCGTGTCTCCACCAAGCATATCCAACAGGAGGGCAGCGGTGAGACGACGATTGTGCTGATTGATTGTGGTGCGAAACGCAACATTGCACACTGTCTGCTTGCCCGAAATGTGCGCGTCATTACCGTACCCTGGGATTGGGATCCGTTTGTTGATGGGGTCAGCATGGATTTTGACGGCATCGTGGTCTCCAATGGCCCCGGCAATCCAAAGATGGCACAAAAGACCATTGCGACCATTCGTAAGGCTATGGAGCGCAAGGTGCCGACGCTGGGCATCTGCCTTGGTCATCAGTTGCTGGCACTGGCGGCAGGCGGCGATACCTACAAGTTGAAATTTGGGCATCGCAGCCAGAACCAGCCATGCATCTTGCAGGGGACGAAACGCTGCTATATCACGACGCAGAATCACGGCTTCGCGGTCGGGCAACTGCCACCAGAATTTACTCCCTGGTTCGTCAATGCTAACGATGGGAGCAACGAGGGCATACGGCATGAACACTATCCATTTCTTTCGGTGCAATTTCACCCAGAAGCGATGCCCGGTCCGATGGATACTGAATGGATTTTTGACTACTTTCTGGAGAGGGTAAGAGGTTAAGGTGAAAACGTTGCGCAATGTGTTGGTACTGGGTGCTGGTGCCTTAAAAATTGGACAGTCCGGCGAATTCGATTATTCCGGTTCGCAAGCGTTGAAAGCTTTACGCGAGGAGGGGATTCGCACCATTCTGGTCAATCCCAATATCGCGACCATCCAGACCTCGCACCAACTGGCCGACGAGATCTACTTTTTGCCAGTCACGCCCTTTTTCGTGGAGAAGATTATCGAGAAGGAGCGGCCAGATGGCATTCTGCTCTCTTTTGGTGGGCAGACAGCCCTCAATTGCGGCATTGAGTTGTTTGAAAAGGGCGTTTTAGCACGGTACAACGTCGAGATTCTGGGAACGCCCATCTCGGCGATTATCCTGACGGAAGACCGCCAGGAGTTCGCGCAACACCTGCATAGCATTCATATTCCCACGCCGCAAAGTCGCAGTGCAACAACGTTAGAGGATTCCATCAGCATTGCAACAGAGATTGGCTTTCCGGTGATGGTGCGTGCTGGTTTCGCGCTGGGTGGGCAGGGATCGGGCATCGCGGGGAGCGTGCAAGAATTGGAACATATTGTCAGCGGCGCACTGGCCTTTGCCCCTCAGGTGCTGATTGAGCAATACCTGCATCACTACAAAGAGGTCGAGTACGAGGTCGTGCGTGATGCCTACGATAACTGCATCACCGTGTGTAACATGGAAAATATGGACCCGCTGGGCATTCACACCGGTGAGTCTATTGTCGTGGCACCCAGCCAGACGCTCAATAACGCGGAATATCAAACGTTGCGCACGGCTGCGACGACGATCGTAAGAAGTCTGGGCATTGTGGGTGAATGTAATGTTCAGTTCGCGCTTCATCCACGCACGCTCGATTACTATGTCATCGAGGTGAACGCTCGACTCTCGCGCAGTTCGGCATTGGCAAGCAAAGCAACTGGCTATCCTCTAGCGTACGTTGCCGCCAAACTCGCGCTTGGCTATGGGTTGACCGAAATCATCAACAGAGTGACGGGTGTTACCCAGGCGTGTTTCGAGCCCAGTCTGGACTATGTGGTCGTCAAGATACCGCGCTGGGATTTGGATAAATTCAAAGGTGTAGATGAAACTATCGGCACTGGTATGAAATCGGTGGGCGAGGTGATGGGCATTGGTAGAACGTTTGAGGAAGCCTTTCAAAAAGCCATTCGTATGCTCGATCTGGATTTTGAGGGCGTGACCTCCGAGAAAGTCTTTGCCGAAAACGAGACGGTAGCTGAGGCAATTGAGAAATTCCTCTATACCCCGACGCCCAAACGTATGTTCGCGCTTTCGTTGGCCATGCGCCACGATTTCTCCGTGCAGAAAATTGCCGATATTACTGGTATCGACCCATGGTTCTTGCAACGTATTCAACACATTGTGGATGTCGAACGGACGTTGCAAAGTGATAGGAACCTTTCGCACGAGCGATTGCGCTCATTGAAGCAGGTGGGCATTTCCGATAAGCGCATTGGAGTTCTGACCAACAAGACGGGTTTAGAGGTGCGGGCGTTGCGCAAACAACTCGGCGTCACGCCGTCGGTATTCCAGATAGATACGCTGGCAGCAGAGTTTAGCTCTGAGACCAACTATCTCTACATGACGTACAACGGGCAGCATCACGATGTCGCGCCTCTACAAGATAGCGGTGTGGTGGTACTTGGTTCCGGCCCGTATCGGATTGGTTCCTCGGTTGAATTTGACTGGACCAGCGTCAGTGTGGTGGACGCGCTGAAAAAACATGGCAAGCACTCTGTTATCATTAACTGCAACCCCGAAACGGTCTCGACGGATTATGATACTTCCGACCGTCTCTACTTTGAAGAATTAACCTTTGAGCGTATCGCCGATATCTGCGAGTTTGAGTCACCCTACGGGGTGATTGTCTCCGTCGGCGGGCAAACGCCCAATAACCGGGCGAAGGCGTTGCACAACTACGGTATTCCCCTCTTAGGAACGACGGCCACCAATATTGATCGGGCTGAAGACCGCAACAAGTTTTCGCACCTGCTGGATACACTCGGTATTCACCAACCAGCCTGGGATGCTTTTGTGAATATCGCCGAGATGACCCGCTTTGCCGAGCGCGTCGGCTATCCAGTGCTGGTGCGCCCATCCTACGTACTATCGGGTAATGCCATGCATATCTGCTATACGCAAGAGGAATTAGAGCAATATACCAGAGAAGCGGCTGCCGTTTCACCCGAGCAACATGTGACCGTCTCCAAGTTTTTTGAGAAGGTCAAAGAGATCGAACTGGACGCGGTAGCCCAGCGTGGCGAGGTCAAAGCCTTCGTCATTGCAGAACACATCGAGAACGCGGGTGTCCATTCTGGCGACGCAACCATCGTCTTACCTCCGCAGAACATCAATGCGGTAACGCAAAGCAAGATTGAAGCCGTTGGTCGAGCCATTACCACAGCTCTGGAGATTACTGGCCCGTTCAATATCCAATTTCTGGCTAAAGATAACGAGGTCTATGTCATCGAGGCCAATATACGAGCGTCACGTACCTTCCCCTTTATCTCGAAGGTAATGGGCGTCAATCTGATCGAGATGTTTGTGAACGCGCTCTTTGAAGAACATATACCAGTGGTGACGATGCCGGATATTCACTTCACAGCGGTCAAGGCACCGCAGTTCTCATTCGCACGCCTGACAGGAGCCGACCCCGCGCTACGTGTCGAGATGGCTTCAACAGGCGAGGTGGCCTGCTTTGGCGAAGATGTGGAGGAAGCCTACCTCAAGGCAATACTTGCTACAGGCGGGAGCATTCCGCGAAAAGGTATCTTCATCAGTCTTGGCGGCGACGATAAGAAGGAGAAGTTTTTAGAAAGTGCCAAATTGTTGGCAGCACTCGCTATCCCTTTATATGCGACGGAAAAAACAGCAGCCTTTTTCCATGCGCATGGCATTGAAGCGACCATGCTCTACAAGCTACATGAACATCAATCGCCCAATGTGTTGGAATATTTTCGCGACAATAAGATTGACCTCGCCATCAATATCGTTGATCGCTATATTCAGAAAGATGTTGATGATGATTATGCCATGCGACGCTATGCCGTTGACCATAACATCCCCTTATTCACAAAAATTAAGCAGGCGCGTCTCTTTGTGAAGGCGATTGTAGCAATAGACCTTGCGACTATCCCCATCAAATCATGGGGTGCCTATTCATAGTGCTTTTTTTTACTTCATTTAACTTGCCGCCTTCGGCGGCAGGGGAGAGAGGGAGAACTAGGGCGCAGCCCTAGAACCCAGTCAGAGGGCGGCAGCCCTCTGCACTCCTGCTCGACAACGGAATGGAAAACTAGGGCGCAGCCCTATTACCTGTCCCCCGGACAGGGTGCCAGTCAAGGGGCGCGGCCCCTTGCATCCCCACTCGTCAAATGGAGTGAAGCAGTGTAATATAGGAGCCTATATCATGTCAACGATGTCAACGATTTCCGCACGGCTAATCGGTTCTATTGTGCTGCCCGATAAAATTCTAGAGGGCACGCTTTACGTGCAAGACGGCAAAATTGTACGCATAGAAGAGGGCTTTCCTCACGATAGTGGTCAACCCAACACCTATGATTTTCGCGGGAAATATCTCCTGCCTGGCCTGATTGAGGTACATGGGCATATGCGCGAGCCGGGGCTGGACTATAAAGAAGATATTCCGCATGGCACGCGCGCTGGTCTTGCTGGCGGCTTTACGACGATTTGCGATATGCCGAATACGAAGCCGCCAACAACCACGGTGGCGCGTGTCAAAGCGCAAATCGAACGCTATACAGGCAGATCATATACCGACTTCGCTATCAATATGGGAACATCGTTGGAGGATATCGACGAACTGCAACAGATTGATACCGCCCTGATTACCGGCGTCAAAATATTCGCTGCTGGTCATGCCTCAACGCCAACTACGATCCCTCGGATCAGCGATATCGCCCGAATTTTTGAAATTCTGGGCGAACGCGGCCTAATGGCTATTGTTCACGCGGAAAATCAGGAACTCGTGGACTATTTCACCCATCACTATCGCCATACGCTGGAGAGAAGCGATCCAGCCGCGTGGAGCGAGGCTCGTAATCGTTCGGTCGTGCTGACCTCCGTGCTTGAGATGATTGCGCTGGCACAACAGTTTCATGTCAAGCTCTACCTGTTGCACCAATCAACACCCGAAGAGTTCGCCGCTATCGCCTTTGGTCGTAGCATCGGCGTGGAGGTGTACGGTGAAGTAGTGATCTTCCATCTCGCGCTGAACACTGACGATTACGCACAGCATGGCAATCGTATCAATGTAGCTCCTGCCCTACGCGCTCCTGCCGTACAGGAGCAGATGTGGCAATTGTTGCGCGATGGCACCATCGATACCGTTTGTACCGACCACGCGCCTCACACGCTGGAGGAAAAATATCGCGAGAGTGTCTGGGATGTGGCATCAGGCATGCCAGGTTTTCAGGAGGCGTTGCCAGTTTTGATAACCGGCTGGGTTCAGCAATTTGGGAACGAGACGTTGGAGGAGGGATTGCTGCGTATAGCCCAGGTGACTTCACAAAACATCGCGCAAATTTTCGGGTTCGCGCACAAAGGCAGCATCGTCGTTGGCAAAGATGCCGATATCGTGGTGGTAGATACGAATCAGCCGTGGACAATGAAAAAAGAGCACCTCTTCACCAAAAATCAGTGGTCAGTCTTCGAAGGCACAGAGTTCATCGGTCGGTCGGTAGCCACGTTCTTGCGCGGAACCCTTGTTTATCGCGATGGCATCATTCTGGGTGAGCCACAAGGAAAACGCGTCGAGAGGAACTAACCCTCTTTCGTCTTCTACTCCAGGAAGTCTGGGAAAAATTGTGCCAGCACATTACACATCAACCTGAACGGGCTACGCGCTTTATGCCACGCTCATCTTATGCTATACTGCTGACGAAAAATTATGATACTAATAAGTGGGGATGCAAGGGGCCGAGGCCCCTTGACTGGGTTCTAGGGCTGCGCCCTAGCTTCCTTCTCCCTCGCCGCAGGCGGCGTCTCAAATGAAGAGAAACAAAGCACTATAACTATAGAAAGCACTTTTGTTGGTAAAAGGAGAAATCATACGTGAGCAAAACCCTATCACCATTTCAACCACCAGAGCTTGCAAAGGAAGCCCTGAGAAAGGTGCCGCAAGTAACCATACTCTTCTGGATCGTTAAATTGTTGACGACAGCTATGGGCGAGTCAACATCTGACTATCTGGTGTTTCACGTCGACCCATATCTCGCGGTAGCACTCTCTGGCGTGGGCCTGGTTGCCGCGCTGATCCTACAGTTTTGGGTACGTCGCTATATTCCATGGGTCTACTGGTTGGCAGTTATGATGGTCGCGATATTTGGAACTATGGCTGCCGATGTCATGCACGTCGTCTTGCACATTCCGTATCTCATCTCAAGCATATTCTTTGCTATTGTACTAGCCGTGGTCTTTGTCGTCTGGTATATGAGCGAGAAAACACTCTCTATCCATAGTATCACTACCCCTCGCCGCGAACTGTTTTACTGGGCCACGGTTATGGCGACCTTCGCCCTTGGTACTGCTACAGGTGATCTGACAGCGGCAACCCTGGGTTTAGGTTACTTTGCCTCAGGAGTGCTGTTTGCCGTCTTGTTTGCTATCCCATTGCTGGCTTCCGGGTTGCTTGGTCTCAACGAAGTTGCAGCCTTCTGGTTTGCCTATATCATGACCAGGCCATTTGGTGCTTCCTTTGCCGACTGGTTTGGCAAGCCCTCACTGGGTGGCCTGGGGTTGGGCGATGAAAAGGTTTCCCTCGTCTTGACGATCTTGATCATCGCCTTTGTTGGTTATTTGACTGTTACCCACAACGATGGGAAGAGAGAAAATATGGGCGGGGAACGAAGGTAGCCATTAGAGGTGTGAACCAGTGTATATCCCCGCTGTGAGCTATTTGATACCATTCACTTGCAATCTCAGTTATGCTAATGGTAGGAAGTACCTGTTGGCTGATTATCTACTAGAGGTATTTTCTACCAGAGCTTTTTCTTAAAGGGTTCGTAATGCAAGGAGTTTGGTAACTATGTTAAAGCGTTTTCAGCGGGTGTCGATGTTTCCCGCTTTGCTATTCTGCCTTTTTCTCATCCTCTTGACCGCGTGCTCAGGTACGCCAACAACCCCTGGTACTCAAGCGACCTCTACGCCTACTGGCAGCCAGAACACGCCTACCAGCAGCGCGACTGCCACAAACGGTACACAGGGCAATAATGGTGGCTCATCAGGGATGCCGCAGACCACTACGTCGTGCCCGGCTGCGAATACGGCGCGTGCGGCAGTCATGCGCCCATTGGCTTTGGGTAGCCATCAGAACCTGGTGTACATCTATAATGATGTGCCAGCGAACACCTCAACCTCTTCTGGCGTGCTGCGTCGTTATGACACTACCACTGGGCAGAAGGTGAATATCGCCACCAGTGGCCTTCGCATCGACCAGGCGCAAATTTCCAGGGATGGGCAGTGGGTGCTCTTCCTCAGCATTCCTGACCCGCGTGGCGATTCCCAGCATAGTGCCATGCTGCAACTGGTGCGCATGGATGGTCAGGGACTGCAAACACTCTACTGTTTCCCCAACGTGACCTATTCAGGCCATAGCAATTCATCGCGCTTGCCGATCTCCATCCAGTGGTCGGAGGATCAAAAGTCGCTCCTCGTCTCGGTCAACACCAATAACAATACGAGCCAGATCTTTCTGATCGATGTAGCGAGCGGATCTATTCGTCAGCTATTCCTGGACCAGAACGATTCCCTCTACTCCTATAGCGTCGTGACCTGGCTCGATTACACGCATTTTTATATCATCAAGCAGGGTAACAGCGCACCCACGCCGCCAGCAACGGTTTTTCTGCTGGATGCCTACACTGCCACGGTTACTAATCCTGGCCTGGTGAACATTCTGACCACAGACACGCGCATGAGCTACTTCTCGCTGGACAGCAGCCCCGATGGGAGACAACTCTATAATTCCAATTGTCTGTTGGCGGCTAGCCCGTTCAACATAACGATCAAGGTCGGCCCTGCTACAGGTGGTGCGCGTACTACGTTCTTTCAGGGGACGCCACAGGACTGCGTGCAAGTGTTGCGCGTAATCTCGCCGACTAAGCTGCTGATGCTGGCTCAGGTTGCCACTGAAGCTGGCAACGCGTATGCAAACGATGTCTGGACGATGAATACTACTCCAGGGGCCAGCGAAAATGTGCTGACCATTCTCTCCGTTTCGCCTAGCGAGCAGACGCGTTATGATATGAATGAGACCACGCAGTTCAGTTGGTCAAATGTCTCACGCGACGGCAACTCCTATGCTCTTCAGGAAGCCGATCCCTCCGCGAATACACAGAGCATCCTGATCGGTTCGTTGAGTGGTGGCAATACGCACGTGATCGCAATTACAAACAGTGGTCTGAGCACAGTAAGTTTGGCGGGTTGGACGACGATGTGATCCTAACTTCTGTGAGCTGTATTAGCAATCAATTCAGTTAGTCGGAGACCGTAGTAGTTATAAACTGCCCTGACAAGACAGTAACGTCTTGCCAGGGCAGTTTGAGTTGTGCTGGCAACTTAGGTCGTCCGTTCGCAAAAATTGAGAACCTACAAGCCTCTGCTTCATGAAGAGGGAAGGAAATCCTCTGACAAAGAGAGGAAAATGATGGCCGTTCCTTCGCTACAGAAAGGAAAGAGGACCAAGAACGCAGGACGCTTGAGATGCTCACCACATTCTGTCAACCATCTCTTCTTTATTTCTGATACTTCTGAATTGTTCGTTTCCTCACGCGAATATCCAACGTGAGGAGTTCTCCACGGATACGTTCCGCTCCCCAAAGCCGATTCTTCGATGCCATCTCCCGGATCAAGCTGATCGTCTCAAGCGAGAGCCTTGGCTTTCTCGCACGCACTCTTGATTTATGCTTCCAGAACACACGGAAGAGCTGACGATGCCAGCGAAGGAGCGTCTCCGGTTGGACGAGGAAGAGTGCTTGTTTCCAGGTCCGAACCATCCTGGCCAAGAGTACCAGAAGAAGCCGGTCCGTCTTTTGTATACTGGCCGCTTGATCTGTCGGCGTAAGATGATGAGTTGTAGCCGCAACAGTGCGTTTTCTGTCAGCAGTTCGGCTTTCCCTCGGGTCAGATCGGCAAACGTTCCGAGCACAAGGGAGGACGTCAGTGGTTTGATCCACCGCAAAACGCATTCTTGGAGTTTACGCAAGTTCAAACAGACTCGTTGCTTGATCGAGGGAAATAGACACGACACGAATGACACCTCTTCTTCATAAAAATAGGTGTGTGGTCAGAATATACACGCAAATTCACCTTGCTGATTGTACTCGTATTCCACGTGTTTTGGCAAGAAAGCTTGCTCAATCATGCACAACAAGCCAATTTCTTGAACGGATGAACTAAGTAGCCAGCACAACTATCAATTTACATGTGACTGCTCAGCCTCTCGGCTAGAAAAATATCTTCAGCGGTGGTGATTTTCAGATTAGTCGCGTCGCTTTCCACAAGAGCGACGCGCCCTCCTATACGTTCTACTGATGCCGCGGTATCAGTGCCCTCAAAGTGATCGCAGTTGGCCTGATCATACGCTTTGAGTAAAAAGGAAGCTCGAAAGACCTGAGGCGTTTGTGCTTTCCAAATCTGTTGTCTCTCGAAGCTCCTTTGTATGTACTTCTCGCTATTCACCTGCGCGATACGTTCTTCTTCTTCAAGTGGTGCAGCAAGAATAGCACCATCCACCTCCCGTGCTTTATGAATGAGCTGCTCCACCTTTTCTACAGAAATGAAAGGGCGAGCACCGTCATGGACCAGTACAATTTCGACCTCTCCTGCATCAATGCGTGGACGTAACACCTCAAGAGCACACTGCTCAGATAGGTGTCGGGTTGCGCCTCCCCGAATAATCTGGTAGGCTTTCTTACATTGAGCATAGTGAACAAGTTTTGCCATTTGCTCCTCTTCACCTGCCGCAGCAACAAGCATAATCTCATCCACCAGAGAACAGCGGGCAAAGACGTCAATAGCATAAACGATAATCGGTTTGCCATTGATAGGGAGAAATACTTTGTTTATCGATTGTCCCATGCGAGTTCCTTGACCTGCACCTAAGACCACAGCCACTACTCGCTTCGATGCTCCTTTTTTGGAAAGCATTGTTTACCCTTGTGCATTTTTCGATATGCCGTGCAAATATAGAAGAAACTATCTGAAAAAGATCACGAGATGTTGAAAAGGATTCCTCAGCCTTTTCAGATAGTTTCTCATACGGTAGATAACTTGTCAAGTTAGCTGTAAATCCGGGGTGTATGAAAAAGTTGTAGGCAATCAAGCAGCATATTCGAGTTTCCAGAATGAGTTGTAGGACTGGTTGAGAACGGAAGTGCGCAAAGCGAGGACCGCATCCAAGCCATCAGGAGTCCAGCGCATGCCAGATTTTTT
>JBBQXY010000129.1:0-17429 GCA_038209195.1 Ktedonobacterales bacterium
ACCAGGGCGACCGCAAGGGATCGCCCCTACTATACACATATATCGCGCATGACAGGTTCGTAGTATATAGTAGGGGCGATCCCTTGCGGTCGCCCTGGCAATAATTCACAAGCCCAAGGGTGGTATGGAGCAGACGTTTGGAGAGAAGGCTGCCCGTGAGCGGACGGACGTGGTGTCTTGGGTGTCATTCTGAGCGCAGCGAAGAATCTGGTGTGGTTACTGGGTGGGTGTGGCACGGAAGAGATGGATCATATGACTGCCGTAGTCGCCTACCAGCTTAACCGACAGTCCCTGTTGTGCTAGGAACGCACCGCTATACGTGACACCATTTTGATCGTCTACGTAGTGCGCTTCTTCCTGAAGGCCATGCAAGCGCAGTGCTACTCGCCCCTCACCGAATTGCTGTGAGTGGCCCCAGACGAACACCACGACCTCACTGCCATCTTGCGCTACATATTGTGAGGCTGCTACTTTCCCTGACCGGGGTGAGCGCAGACGGTAGAGCAGGCCGTTCTGGATGGTCGAGCGTACACGCTTATAGTGGGCAATGAAGGAGCGTGCTTCCTCTTGCTCTTGCGCCGTCCAATGCGATAGATTGCCGCCTATGCCCAGCGCGCCAGCCATAGCGACGTGGAAGCGATAGCGCAACGGCACCGTCCGTTTGGTCAAGAGGTTGGGACAATCCGTCACCCAGCACATCATCACTCTGGGCGCATACGCGTAGCTGAAGCCTTCCTGAATGCGCAAGCGATCAAGGGCGTCGGTGTTATCGCTGGTCCACACCTGCTCCACACGCGCCAAAATACCCAGATCGACACGTCCACCACCGCCAGCACACGACTCAAATGCCACCCGCGGATGGCGGCGACGCAGTTCATCGAAAACCCAGTACAGATTGCGGGTATGATCGAGCCAGACGCGCTGGGGGTTCCTTCCTACCTCATCCGGCCACCCTGGCTCACTGAGCGAACGGTTGAGGTCCCACTTGATGAACTCAATCGCATGCTGTGAGAGCAAACCCTCGAGCGTCGCCACCATCCAATCACGCACATCATCCCGCGCCAGATTCAACATCAACTGGTTGCGCGACTCAGTACGCGAGCGTTGGCGAAAATGATAGACCCAATCGGGATGCTCGCGGTAGAGATCACTCTCCACGTTGACCATCTCAGGTTCAACCCATAAGCCAAAACGCATCCCTAACGCATTCACATGGGCAATTAACGGGTTCAAGCCACGGGGGAACTTCTCAGGGTTGACGGTCCAATCACCTAGCCCGGTATGGTCATTCGCACGCGCACCAAACCAGCCGTCATCAACCACGAATACCTCGCTTCCTACCTCAGCCGCTTTCTTGGCAAGTTCTATCTGGTTGTGTTCATTGACAGCGAAAGCTGTGGCCTCCCATGAGTTGTACAGCACAGGGCGTACCGCCTCAGGTGCTGCCGGCAACACATGTTCACGTTCATAGGCATGCCAACTGCGACTGATGCCCCCAAACCCCTTGTTCGAGTACACCCCGACAAACGCGGGTAGCTCTAACTGCTCCCTTTCTGCCAGGTGATAGCGAAAATCAAAATCGTTCACGCCACCGACATAGTGAACTTCTCCATAGGGCGTCGTCTCCACCACAATCTTCCACGAACCACTCCAGGCCAGGGCCGCGCTCCAGACCTCTACTCTCCTCGGTTGCCCTTCCCTCGGCATCCAATGCCACCCATGGATTACTCTGATGGCTGGTTATGCCTCTGCGACTCTCCAGCACCATCTTTCCTGGGCCTAAGATGACCTCGGCAAGCTGTGTCTCCCTCTCGTGCTTGCCATAGAGATAGGTCAAGCGATAGCACTCTCGGCGTGGCAGTCGCCAGTCCGCCGAAAGTGCTTGCTCGATGATAACAGGACCATGCGCGCCAGTATTCTCTAAGCGGATCCAGCGCTCGATCACATCCTGACCATCATAGATACGGTAGCAGAGCGTCACGACGAGCGGATACACGCGATCGCGAAAGCGGAGCCAAAGCAACTGGCTCGCTCCCGACCGCTCGACGCCATGCTTTTCAACGTCCCATTCGATCACGCGTGTCCCGTCGGCATACTCCACCTTGAGGCTTGGCTCACCATAGCGCAACTCTCCCCATGGAACATACTCCTCTGAGGCGAGCCCCGTCACAGACTCGAATGACGCCCATGGCATCGTTCGAACGCGCGCCATCTCGCTGGCAACAGCTTCAGTAATGCGAGGGCCCCAATAGATATGCTGTAAGGAAGAAGCGTCAACATTCAGCCCGATACAATACGTCGACGCTTCCATCTGCAGCATCCAACACCGATTCGACGCATCATAAATGACCTTCGCCAATGCGTTTCCTCCATTCTTAGCGACTTCGACGAGAAGCTCTCTTCGACTTTTATTGCCCCCACAAATGCGGCTCCGGGTCTTTGTTCAGGATTGAAAATCTCGTTCAACAATCCAGTTTATCCCTTCATGCCGGATGAGGCGACGCTGCGCACGAAGTATTTCTGCCCAACCAGGAACATGATGACAGGTACAATGCTGGCCAAAACGACGCCCGCCATCAATGTCGCCACGTTTGGCACTAGATTTGCCCCTCTGTTAAGCGTGATCGCCAATCCCTGTTGCAGCGTATACAATTCTGGAGATGAGGTGAAGACAAGCGGCTTGAGCAAGTTGCTCCATTCACCCAGGAAGGTCAGGATAAAGACGGTGGCAACGGCAGGACCTGCCAGAGGCAACATCACCGACCAGAAGATGCGGTAATAACCAGCACCATCAATAGTTGCCGCCTCATCCAGTTCCTTCGGTACCGTAATGAAGAACTGGCGGAACACGAAGATAGCAAACGGGCTCGCCAGGCTGGGGACAATGAGGGCGGCGAACGTGTTCAGCCACCCACCCCAACCGGCGAGCAAGAGATAGAGTGGCACGAAAAGTATTTCGAAGGGAATGATGAGCGTCGCCAGGATCAGCAGGAAGAGGACATCACGCCCGAAGAATGGCAAGCGTGCGAAGGCATAGCCCGCCAGCGCGGATAAGAGAATCTGACCCAGAGTGACCCCCAATGCCATGATGAGCGAGTTGAGGGTTTCGCGCCAGTAGTCCAAGGCGACGATGACATTCGGGTAGTTCGCCCACTGCGGGATAGCTGGCAACAACGATGTTGGATTTGTGAGTGCCTCCGTATTCGTTTTCAGCGATGTGAGAATCATCCAGACAAACGGGAACAGAAATACCACGGTGAGGATACCCAGGACAACGTATTTGACCACGAGACTCAAGCGTTGCTGCTTGTTCATATTCAATCTCCTTCCAGAGTCTTTTAGTACGATTCGCTGCGTCGCGATATTATCAGTTGCACGGCTGTAATCATAAGGACACCGAGCAGGAAGACCGTCGCCGCTGCCGACGCGACCCCCGTTCGGCTCGCAAAGTTGTTGTAAATGAAGTAAATGATCGAGGTGGTAGACCCCGTTGGTCCTCCGGCGGTCATGACATAGAAGGGAACAAAGGCCTGGAAGCTGCCAATTGTGTTGGTAATGATCAGTAGCGTCGTTGTCGGTACGAGCAGTGGAAACGAGATGAAGCGAAAACGCTCCCAGGCGTTGCGGACACCGTCGATCTGTGCTGCTTCATATAATTCGGCACTGATTGACTGTAGGCCAGCAAGATAGAGAATCATCGAGAACCCTGCCGACTTCCACGTATTCATGATCACAACCATGACCATGGCCAGGAATCCATTGGTGTGCTGCCAATCTGGGAGCGGGAGGCCAATATTGGCGAGCAGTTGGGAGAAAATGCCAGGGTTAGACCCGGTCGAGAACATCCATTGAAAGGTGAGCCCAGCCGCGACAAAGGAGATGACCAGCGGGATGAAGAACACCGTGCGGAAGAACGTTCGTCCTCGGAACTCGTTCTCGATCAGAATAGCCATGAACAGCCCTAGCGCAACTTGTGTCGGGACGGCCAGCACGACGAAGAGAACGGTGACGCCGACGGACTGTAAGAAGCTTGAATCGCGGAAGAGAATGGTGTTGTAGTTTTGCAGGCCGATAAACTGGGGGCTACCGAGTAAATCCCAGCGCTGAAAACTGAGGAAGATAACATAGCCAATGGGATAGAGTAGAAAGATAGCAAGCAGCACAAGGGCAGGCACTGTAAATGAGAATGCCTGCACCTGATTGAGAGCTTTATCCCAACTCCGTCGTCGCGGACGTATTATCCCAGTTTTGACTTGTTCCTGGACCTGTACCTGTTGCATGGGAACCTCCTGATAAAGTCTTCATTTGTAGACACATAGGACTGGACTGTGGGTAGCGGCAGCAGCGTGCGACCGCGTGCCCAACAGTCCAACAACTACCGATGCATCTTGCTACGGCTTGAGTGCCGTGACCGCCGCCGCCGCATTCGACACGCTCTGTTGCACGTTAGCTCCTTGCTGGATAATGGGATCCCACGCCTTCTGCCCGAAAGCAGTTGAAGCATCGCCCGCTTGCGGCAGACTGGAGCGTGCGACGCTATACGGGACACCGTTGACCCAGCCATACAAGAAGGGATATTGCTTGAGGTGGGCCTGGTAGGCCGTGCTGGCGGTTGCGCTCTGCGTCACCGGCAGATTGCCCGACTCAATATTGAATTGTACCTGGAAGTCGTCGGAGAGCATATACTGCGCGTAGTCAAATTCATAGTTCACCTTGTCCTGGCTGTTGTTGAAGAGGAACAACTGATCGCCGCCTGGATTCGTGGCGGGCTGCTTGTTGATCGGGTAAGGAACAACCGTGAACTTGAACGTTTTGAGCTTGGAGAGATCGGGAAAGTTCCAGGGGCCATTGGCCATAATGGCAGCTTTCTGGCTGTACCATCCGCTTGGGTCGTAACCCATCCCCGGGGCAGAGAACGCGGTGTAGCCGTCCTTGACCAGGTTTTGCAGGAAGGTCATCGTCTCCGTCCCGGCAGTGGTATTAAAGAGCGGATCGCCAGCGTCGGACAGGAAGTTGCCGCTATTGGTTCCCAACCAGGCCGTAAAGAGCCATGCATCCCATCCAGGACCGCCGTTGTTCATCAAGAAGCCTTTCATATTCGTTTTCTGCGTAATCAACTTACACGCCTCGGCGAATTGATCCCACGTCCAGGTCTTTGTCGGATCCTGTGACGGAATGGGAACGCCGGCCTTCTCGAAGGCATCGAGGTTGATCTGCATGGCGGTGTTGTTCGTCATCCAGGGCAAACTCCATACTTTTCCCTGGTACGACGAAATCTTGATGAGCGAAGGTAAGATGTTCTGCTTGATACTTGCGTGCGAGTTGAGCCAGCCATCCACATCAGGCAGCAGATTCGCCTGGACGTATGTTCCTAACTCAGTACTAGCCAGCCAGGCCATGTCCGGTGCGGTGTTCCCTCCTGCTTTGATCTTGGTGCGTATCACCTTTGGATCTTCGACGCCGAGCTGATAGGGGACCAGATGCATTCCCGGGTACTTCTTCACGAAGGAGGGTAGCAACTGCTGCTTCCAGAACGTTTCGGTCGCCGTTGGGATCGTGTGGTACAGGTTGACAGTCACCGGACCCCCGGAAGACGTTGACCCGCCTCCTCCACAGGCTTCAAGGAGCGCCATTGCGCTCGACGCGCTCAATCCGAGAGCGATGGTTCGCTTCACAAACTCACGACGACCAATTTTGCCACGTTGAAAATCTTGCATCAAGTCACGTGTAGTACTCATGAATGATCACTCCTTCATTCGTTTGGCTATCTGCCTTGCGAATGTGTACAATTTGTCACCAGAGCGAGTACAAAAATACCGGCGAGAGGATGCAAAAGTGTCGGGAGAAAATACGTAAAGGAAGAGCCTGCAAATTCGGCTTCCTGTGTAGATCATCTACGGAAAGAATCTCCGACCCCTTTGTCTTCTTCCTACAGACAGATACGTGTACACGGCACAGGTGGCTATCACACTGCTGCTAGCTAATGCCAGGTGACAATGTTCAGCTACCGCTCTCATCTTTCTTCAAGAAAGGATGATTACTACTAAAGAAGGACTCTAACGAACACAGCACTTTCTTCTGACGACTGCCGTTCCCCCCCATGGTGTCATCTCAAATGTTCCAGATTGAAGCCAGGCTCCAGATGTCTAATGAACTGACCCTGACCCTTCCTCGGCGAACAAATAACTCGAGTCCTGAGCTATCAGGACACTGTGGGTAGATACGGCTCGCCAGATAGTACTGGCCGTTCACAAACACCTCTACCACTGAACGATCAAGAAAGATTTGCAGCTTGAGTAATTCACCCGCATTAGCTTCTACTACGACAGAGCAATTGCTGCGCTCTACGGCGGGATTCACGCTCGATTGCTCACGCTCGATGGTTATTTGCTGCGACGCTGCCTGATACGTCAGGCATGTTTGTTCCTGACCATCCGGAGAGCAACGCAGCTTCAGAACAAATTCGCAGTGCTGGTCCGGTTCGAATGCAACGAGAATTTCGAGACAATCATTCCGGCTGTCGTTGTGCAGGAAATGCGCTGCCCCGCTCAGTTCAATTCCTTCATAAAGCCAATGTGTTGTTCGTAGTGCAGTCAACTCAGGAACCGGTTCTAGACTCAACCCACCACCGGGGATAGGTGCGACAAGAACAGGTAAAGACATCACGCCAGACCAACCAGCCTCTTGAGAGAGTGACTTGCTCCGGCCTTCCATGAGCCAACCCCACATGATATAGCGACCCTGAGCATCAAGCACTACTTGAGGAGCATAAAAGTAACCACCATTGACCAACATGCCCTGGGTTTGAGGAAGAAACTGCTCATCAAGAAACGTGCCGCTCACGTAGAGCGAATTAGAAAGGCCGCCTTGGGCACCTATTATTGAAAAGAGGAGCACGCGCTGATCCCCAAAGGTGAGAAAATTTGGGCATTCCCAAATCACTCCGGGCCACACTGGCTGAATGGTATGAGCATCTCCAGTTAACAAGGGATGTAGATAGTCCCAATCAATAAGGTTAGCAGAGCGATAAAGCAGAATCGTACCCCCCACTTCCGCCATACTGGAACCCATCAGCAGGTACCAGAAATTGTTCTCTTTCCAAACGAAAGGATCGCGGAAAGAGTCGTCTGTACGAGTCTGCAATGCCGTGGGAGGGCCGTCTATTACCGGATTACCAGGGTAGTACTGCCAGGTCAGCAGATCGTCGGCACTGGTTGACAGGCAGACGACCTGGGGAAATACCCCGGTATACAGCAGCGTAGGGATACCGTTGTTGTCGATGGCGCATCCAGTCCAGCAACCATCGGCATCAGCTCTCCCAGGGGTAGGCGTCAGTGCGATTGGCAGATCAGTCCAATGGACCAAATCGGTGCTGACAGCATGACCCCAGTGAATGCGTTCATGAATAGGACTGTACGGATTGTACTGATAGAAAAGATGGTATTGCCCTTTCCATTGGATTAACCCATTGGGATCATTCATCCAGTTCGCTGGCGGCAAGAAATGGTAATCAGGCCGATGTGGATCGGCTGCCAATGCCTTACGCTGTGCTGCTGCCCTTGCTGCACTCTCACTCACGTGTTCGATTCTTCGCTCCAATCTTTCCAATAGAGAACGTGGCTACACCAAAATCAGTAGAGCCATACGTATTGGACTCGTGGAATGTGAACTTCTCTCCTTTCTGCATGTAGTGCTGTGCTGCTATCCTACGTTACTCTGGGAGTTTGTACTCCCAGGGGTATCACCCTCTTTGGATAGCGTTTGCTCCTCGAGAGGTGAGACAGAGATTAACGTTAGCTGGAGGTCGCGTACTTTGCTGATCAGGCCGTGGAGCGCGGCCTGATCGACGACCTCGCCGATAAGAACCGTTTCTCCGTTCGCCTCGTGTCTCATCGCAAGCCCGTCCAACCAGACAGACCAGCGTTGATCGAGATGCTCTTTGAGCCGAAGCTGGTAAACTGTCATCGTTTCTTCTCCCGCGTGATACTCACAGCTCGACGACCTGCTACGAGAAAGCTTTCCAGTTCAAATTTCGCTCAAGCAACCGTGACAGACTGCATAAAAAATACATTTTTATTTCGCCAGAGCATCCTACAGATGGCAAAAAGGGCTATGACACTGTTGGGGAATGTGAACTTTGCTTATAGAAAGTATAGATAATGAGTTGAGAGAGGCCAATATCCAAAAGAAGTATTTGCGCGGTGATTTTTTGTCACACAAATCGTTGAAAAAACAGCAAACTTCTCTTACTTCGCCAACTGCTAGAGAAGACGGAATGTCCGTGCTTTCGCAATGACCTGAGTGCGGCTGCGGACATTGAGTTTTCTACAGATATTCAAGACATGCTTCTTGACAGTATTCACACTGAGGTCGAGGCGCTGGGCAATTTCCTGGTTGGAAGCTCCATCCAGTAACAACTGCGCGACTTCACGTTCGCGCGCGGTGAGCGGTTCTATCAGCGGAACGGCCTGATGGATATGAGCCGCCGAGGCATGGGAACCTGCCTCGGTGAATAGTCCCTGCTGCTCATACCAATAGCTGGCACGCAAGTGCAGGGTTGGGATCAGCGCGGGAGAAGTCTGCCGCAATAATTGGCGCAGGGCCTCAGCAAACAGTCGGTTGTAGCGGTACCAGTCTCGCTCATCATCAAGCGGTACTAAAAACAGATTTGTTCGCTCTAGGAAATCGAGGAGAGCCTGGCTACCGGATGAGCGCAGCACGGCATCACACAGGGGAGCACTCAAGCGATCCAGAATGCAGGTTCCCAACAAGAAATTTTGCACGGCTTCACTCTGACGATTCAGTACCTCGTCAAACAGATAGTCCACAACATAGTGATTGCTCCCACTGAATGCTGTGATGAAGGCCAGTGGGTTATCGCGCCCTTGTAAGGAGATTGCCGCAAGCTGCAAGCCCGTGATCCAACCTTCAGTCCGCACTTGCATTAGTATACTCTCTTCATGCGAAAGTGGCAGTCCCATCGCCTCTACGAGAAAGGTATCTGCTTCCTCTGGCGTGAAGCGGAGTTCGGCGGCACGCAATTCCAGCATATCGTCTCGTCCGCGCAGTTGTGCAAGTGGGAGTGGGGGATCTTCTCGCGTCGCCAGAACAAGATGCATCTGTGGAGGCATGTGGTTCAGGAGAAAGGAGAGCGCATGATGAATAGATAGGTCTGTAATGACTTGATAATTATCCAGGACGAGAACGATGTGCTCTTGCAAATTGGCTCTTTGCGTCAACAGATCGTTCATGAGCAACGTAAGCATGGTCTCCAGCAAAGGGCCGTTTAGCACCTGCCTGGCGATATCCAGGTTTGGGTAGTAGGTCTGCATGGCGGCATACAGGTAAGAGAGGAAGCGTTCAGGTTCATTGTCCTGCGGGTCGAGCGAGAGCCAGACGACAGGGGTGGCACCAGAAGCCAGCCAATCGGCAAGCAAGGTGGACTTGCCGAAGCCAACCGGTGCCGAAATAAGGGTTAGTATTCGTTCCTTGCCTTGATCGAGCCGTTGGATCAAACGAGGGCGATGCACCAGGCGTGGACGTAGGCGCGGGACGTGGATTTTGGTGGCAAGCAACTGATCGGTTGGTAGAGCGGTGCTTTCCGGGCTGCTTTTATGGGCATCAGCGTCATCGCCTTGGGGTGAAGCTGAATATTGGAAGTGCTGTAGAGAAGTTGGCGGTATAGCCATCTCTTGCCGAGTGCTGGAAGAGAGGAAGCGGAATTCGCCTATTCCTTCTTTTGGCAATGACCCAGCAGACCTGTCGAGACCGAGTTCTTGCGCAACCTGCTCCAAGCGGGGAATGGTCAGACTTATGTTTTTACCCAGATAGCGCTTGATAAGCTTTCCCTCCATTCGTGTGTAAGCATACCAGTAGCCTTCATTGCACTGCTTGTTTTCTTTGCATGCCGTATAAGAGCCACTTCTGCCATGAAAGGCGAACGATCCTTCCTGACTCACACGCGCCAACCAGGCAGGGCTTGCGGAGACGATATCTCGTACTCCGCCATCCTGGCGTTCGTGGAGTTCGTATGCCTGGTACAAAGGCGACCAGACGAGTGAGTAACGGGCATTTTTCGGCATCTTATCTCCCTTCAGGATACCTGAATAGCTAGATAGATAGACGCTCAATGTAAGGACATGCAAGAGTATGCTGCACTGGCGGTAACGATTCGTCGGTATGCTGTAGCAAATATTCTATAGCCCATTTGCCCATCTCATAATGGGGTAGTTGCATGCTAGAAAGAGGAGGGGAAAGCTGGGCGGCAATCAATTCATGATTATCAAAACTTATCACAGCGACCTCCCCGGGGATAGAAATACCTAATGTCCGTAGCGCATCATAGGTTCCCATCGCCATGAAATCGGAAAAACAGAAAATTGCGGTAGGTGGCTCAGGTAATTGTAGTAATTCCAGCGTCCCCTGGTACCCACCTTTCGACGTCCTGGCGTGATAACGAACAAGATCGTCGTCGAAAGGGATATTGTAGGCCTGTAATGCCTGCTTATACCCCTCTAGGCGTCCCGCGGAGGCGGGAATGGGATGCGCATCGTTAATAAAGCCAATACGACGGTGGCCCTTCTTCAACAACTCTTCTGTTGCGGTTCGTCCCCCTTGGATCTCGTCGGGCACGACCGAAGGTAACGAGCGATCAGCACAAAAGCAATCAACTAGTACGGCGGATCCTTCATAGAAATTTGCTGGTAATGTGACTTCCTGGTGGTACATGGCGGCATAAAGGATGCCTTCGATCCGCCGCTCAAGCATCATTTCAATCGCCTTCTCTGTTACTGTAGCATCAGAACCAGTGTTGACGATCATTAGCAACTTTCCATAAGCCCAGGCTGCATCTTGCGCCCCTTGAATAATATTCACCGCGTAGGGAGTGGTAGCGATTTCATCAGTGATAAAGCCAATGGTATGGGTCTGATTGGTACGTAAGGTTTTCGCTGCCAGGTTCGGGCGGTAAGAAAGTTTCTTCGCTTCTTCTAGGATACGCGCTCTCGTTTCAGCAGGAATGCTAGCAGAAGAAGCGTTATTATTGAGCACAAAAGAAACAGTTGTCTGCGAAACACCAGCCTCACGAGCGATATCAGACATAGTAGTTGGCCGTTTTCGTGGTTGACGAGCCACCATTTCTTCCTCCAGGCGAACTTTGCGACAAAGAAAAGGAGATCGCTAATACGAATTACTAATACGTATTAGTAAGCTAAGTAAAACATAATTTGCTTACTTTGTCAAGATGCATTGGCATATTCACCTTTCTTATCGAGACGCAAAAGTCTGAAATGAATTACGGCTCAATTTGTGTTATGAACACGCGTGTGAAATCATAGGGAGGTTTTGTATGGCAACTAGTGAAGAGGTCGCTCAGTTAGCAGGTGTTTCGCGTGCAACGGTTTCGCGTGCGCTCAATGGATCGGCGCGCGTGAGTGATGAGGTGCGAAAGCGTGTTCAGGACGCAATCGCTACACTTGAATATGAACCCGATGTCATTGCTCAGAGCCTGGTGAGGCAGCGCTCCCGTGTGTTAGCTTTGAGCTTCTTTGCTGAAAATAACGAATTACCTCTTTCGCACCTGGGGCTGACATCGCAATACTTCTACCTGGATGTGCTACACAATATTGAGCGTGAAGCCGTTGAGCTAGGCTATGATTTACTGCTGCCTTCTCGACCAAATGGCAAATCGCCAGAGAATTATGTGCGTAGTTTGCAGACTCGACGGGTAGCCGGATGCATTATGCTCCATGCAACCGAGCCACGTATTCGGGCTTTGATACATTCTTCCCTACCTACGGTGTTCATTGATAGGGCGAGTCAAGGAAGCCATGCTACGTATATCAAATCAGATAACATAGATGGCGCACGTCAGGCCACAGAGCACTTACTTTCGCTGGGGCATAGACGAATTGCCTTCTTGACTGGGCCAACAAATGATCTCGCTGGCCTGGAGCGTCTTTTAGGATGCCAGCAGGCTCTAGCGCAAGCGGGCATTGCGCCGGACTCCGGTTTGATAAGGCAATCAGGTTGGAATATTGATGAGGCCTACGAGACTGCCAGGGTAGTATTAGCCGAACGCAGAGATTTTACCGCCATCGTTGCCGGCAGTGATTTCATGGCTATTGGTATTCTTCGCGCGCTCACGGAGCAGGGGTTGCATGTGCCAGAGGATATTTCCTTGGTGGGATTTGATGATATTGATTTCTGTCAGTATACCGTCCCACCGCTCACGACTGTGCGTCAGGATCGCGTGGCTATGGGACGTGGAGCTGTACAACAACTTGTTGCTCTCATGGAAGGGTCAGAAGCCGTCTCTCCAAAGATTCTCCCGACCCAGCTTGTTGTGCGTAAATCGACAGGACCTGTTCCCAGGGAGGTTCAGTAAAGAAGGAATAGTTGGACAAGAAGAGAGCAGCACAGGGCTTCTCTCTTCTTACTCCAACTATTCCATTGAGTTCATGGAGGAGGCGATGCCTGGGCTTGGTAAAAGGTTGCCCGACTCACCATTACCGGTGAGATGGATGTTTGGAATACCGGCCAGAATGGATGGCGACTCGTACTGTTCATCATTGAGCGGCTGATTGAAGAGCGACTCGAAGAGTTTGCCTTCCAGTGTTTCTTCTTTAATGAGGCGTTCGGAAATCATAATCATGCGTGTTTTATTCTGCAACACAATTTGGTAGGCTTTATCGAAGGCCTCTTGAATAATGCGGCGAATCTCTTCATCTATTTCACGGGCTGTTTGTTCGCTATAGTTGCGTTGTTCGCCAAAGTCACGTCCCAGGAAGACCAATTCGTCTTTGTGACCGAGGGCCATCGGACCGATGCGACCACTCATGCCGTATTCCGTTACCATCGAACGGGCAATCTTGGTGACGCGCTCGATGTCGTTGGAGGCACCAGTGGTCACTTCGCCGAAGATAATCAGTTCCGCGACGTGTCCACCGAGAGCGTAGGCCAACATATCCTCGAATTGCGGCTTGCTCCACAGGTAACGATCTTCTGTTGGTAGCAGCATCGTAAAACCGCCGGCCTGGCCTCTGGCGACAATGGAGACTTTGTGGACAGGGTCAGTATTGGGGAGCATGCGCGCAACGAGTGCGTGCCCAACTTCATGATAGGCGGTAATGGCTTTTTCGCGCTCGCTGATGATACGACTCTTGCGGGCAGGGCCAGCTACTACACGGTCAATCGCCTCTTCCATCTCGCTCATGCCAATGCTGCGTTTATTGCGGCGCGCACCGAGAATTGCGGCTTCGTTGAGCAGGTTGGAGAGGTCAGCACCGGAGAAGCCAGGGGTCTGCTTTGCCAACGTGTCGAGTGAAATGTTCTTATCCAAGGGTTTGTTTTTCGCGTGAACCTGCAAGATGGCGATACGTCCGCGAATATCTGGGCGATCAAGCACAACCTGTCGGTCGAAGCGACCGGGGCGCAGCAGGGCAGGGTCCAGCACGTCAGGGCGATTGGTGGCTGCGATGACGATGACATTGGTGTTGGTGTCGAAGCCATCCATCTCGACGAGTATCTGGTTGAGCGTCTGTTCCCGCTCGTCATGTGAACCGCCCAGTCCGGCACCACGCTGGCGACCAACGGCATCAATTTCATCCACGAAGACGATACAGGGACTATTGCGTTTGGCTTGGTCGAACAGGTCACGTACGCGGCTGGCCCCGACACCCACGAACATTTCGACAAATTCAGAGCCGCTAATACTGAAGAAAGGCACTCCGGCTTCACCCGCGACTGCGCGTGAAATCAGCGTTTTGCCTGTGCCAGGAGGGCCAACGAGTAAAAGTCCCTTGGGAATGCGAGCCCCCAGTGCGACAAACTTCTCAGGATACTTCAGAAACTCTACAATCTCTTCAAGCTCTTGCTTGGCCTCTTCGACACCCGCGACATCGGCGAATGTGATGTTAGACTTATTGCCCATAAACATACGCGCCCGGCTTTTGCCAAAGGACATCGCCTGGTTGTTACTGCCCTGGGCCTGACGCATCATAAAGATCAATAAGCCCCCGATTAAGAGGAATGGGATGAAGCTGATCAGCACATTGCCCCAGGCTCCTAAGGCACTGGGAGCTTCGTATTGCAAAGTCAACAAGTGGTTGTTGGTATAGTCAATACCGTTGTCTTTGAGAACCGTGGTCGCGTCAAAAGTATCGTTGATATTCGCCACTTCCTGCGCCGTGGTCTGTGCTTTTCCCCGCGTCAACGTGATGTGATCACTGCTGACCAGCAAGGTGTCCTGTTGATTAGAATTGATGTCTGTTTTAATATCTGCCAGGATGGTGGATACGTTAACGGACTTGGTGTCATTGTTTGGGTGGAAAAAAAGCACGACCAGGACAATGGCCAGGACGATCACGAGCAAGAAAAAGCTCGTTCTGATCCATTTCCTATTGCTCGACATCAGGGTTCCTCTCTACTAGTATAGCAAGGATCACGTCTTATTGGTCTCTTAACAGTATTCTTGCCACGCATCTAGCTTCTATGTCTTTTGTGGCATATTATAACACAGTTAACGTTGAAACTCGTATAGGACTTTTTTCGTTGCCAGGATTGCTCAAATTACCTCTAACGCATCAATTTGGGGGAAGGTGGGATAGGTGGTGTGCGGTTCTTGCTGGTACCAGAAGGCGGTCGAAGCGATGTCATCTTGCAAGGGGAGATAGCGTCCATCGCTGCGCCAGCCGAGGGCCTGTGTGGTGACACGAAGCTCTTGCTCGAAGCGGATGGGTTCCATGATGTGCCAGCGATACATGCCAAAGCGTTGTTGGCTACGGTAGAGACCATCGGGTTGAATGACCTGAGGTAAGCCCGAAAAGGGAGCGGAAAAGCGACCATACGCGCCACTGGGAAACTCAAAATTCCAAGCTCCGCCAAAGTAGTCTTCTGTACCCGTGCCACAGATAGTGGGGAACTCGCTATCGCCATCCAGGTAAAATTTCATTTCGCCTTCGCCCCACCAACCAGTATTGTTAACTTGCCAGGCGAGATAGGTGCCGACGTAATGGCCTTTGCCTTTGACCCCATCCAGCAACGTATGCACTTTCTTATAGCCGAGTGGATTGCTCCTTCGCCATTGCGCGTGAAAATAGGCTAGCGTTGCTGGTACGTGTGTGAGCGTATAATCAAGCTGATAATAAACAGTGACGGTATCCGTTCCCACATTTTCGAGCGTGAAACGGGCATGTTTGCGAAATGGCATTTCCCAGTAGGAATTCATTCCACCCGCCGGATTGACCGCGATGGGTAGCGAGGTGATGTTACAGCGTTCACACCAGCCATTGGCAAAGAAATCGCCATAGGGACATTCTATGGAAGGGAAGGCTTCGTTATCCCAATAGGCACGCAGAATCAGCCGACGCCATTGGTTGGCTGCGGTCGTCATCCACATGTGTTGAATAGCTCCCGGCCCCGCGATATTTGCCAACGTAAAGGTGCTGTGGGGAGCAATTTCAATCGAGGGAGAGATTTTCCAACCCTGTCCCAGGTCACGCGCACTTTGGGCACCTGTGCCTTGTAATGCCATCCCGCCCTGCCCCTTCGCACCGCTAAAATTTTCGGCACTGATTGAGCGCGATTGTGCATTGGATAGCTGCGACAAATTCCCGAGACTCATGCCCAGGCCGTTAAAGGGAAAATGTGATGTCATATTTCTGTCCTCCTGTTCTCTGTTTTTACGAGGGTGCTATTACGTTGGTCGTGCGAGTACCAGACCCCAGACAGCTTTTGCTCCGGCGGTAAAAAGTGGTGCGGCACAGGCTCCCAGTGTTGCCCCTGTGGTATACACATCGTCGATGATAAGTAGTGTGCGCCCAAATAAGGGACCAGCCTTGAACGAGTCTACACAATCGAAGGCTCCGGCGACATTCTGCTGGCGTTCGTGCGCTTTCAAGCCCACCTGTGCCGAGGTTGCGCGGTGGCGTACGATGATATCGTCGCGTAGTGGGACGTGTATGTGTGACGCGCAAACTTTAGCCAGCAAATGTGCGTGGTTGTAGCCGCGCTGCTGTTGTCGTTCGCGGTGCAGGGGAACTGAGATAATCGCGTCGGCCTGCATTCCAAAGGTCAGATATGCTTCTGCCAATACCTCGCCCAATGGCTCAGCCAGACGCGTGTTGCCATCATATTTCAAGGCATGAATACAAGTACGCAATGCTCCCTCATAACTACTGACTGCCAGCAGTCCACTCAGTCTGGGTTGATGGGGATAGCAGTGTTGGCATAGCCCTGTTATTGGCAGTACACTGCCGCATTGCCTGCAAAATTGTTGGCCCACAGCGCTAAAAGTGGCTCGACATGTTGCACAGAGGACGGCACCACTTTTCTGACAACCAGCGCAACGAGGTGGGAAGACGATATCTAAAAGTTGTTGTGTGATGCGCTGCGATTGCCGCAACAGACTTAGCTCACTCACGGGATGGCTCCATGGCATAGACATACTGTACGTGAGGTGAATAAGTAACACATACCATTTCTCCTTCGTGGAGAGCTTCGTACATTTCGCGACTGATGGCGAAGGTGATAATTTTCTGCTGTACAGGTGTGGCAACGTGAGGGGGAGAAGGCGAGAGCGCGACGCCATACCAGGTGTGTGTTGGGCGTGGAGTCAGTCCGGGGCGTCCAGCGCGTGTCTGTTTTGCGGCACGTAGGGCGATAACTTTTCCTGTCAATTTGCGTTTTCTATCATCGGCGTTGCGCCCGTAGAGATCGCGCCATGCCCAACGTGTAAGCAAGATTGGATACGGCAAGAGGAGGAAACCCAGCAGGAGCAGCGCGAACACACCCAGATAGATGCTGAACATGCCGCCATTTTGGAGCAGGAAGCGTTGGTTAGAACTTTCAAGGGCCGTTAGAATATGCAGGTGGGAAGTGTAGTCGAGGAAAATGTGATCGCCATCATGCATTGTTTGCAGAGTAGATTTGTCAGTGATGGCCGAGACATGTGGCGGAAAGTCGGTGGTATGTAGGCTAATAAAGAGGTTTGCTTGTCCGGTAATGCCGTTAATGGAATGGCTCAGCACCATGCCCGCTATATGCACTGGTGGTGATACGCTGTCAAGGATAGCCAGCACCAGTGAGATCAGCCCAATGGTAGCGAACAAAAAGGCAATGCAGGTGATTGAAGCACCAAGGAGCAAGGCGGTATGTGGCTTGATGCCGGGACGCCAACTCCACCATGAGATGGAACTGGATTGATACCTATGGATGTCCTCTGTCACACTGTACTCCTGCTTTGTTCTGCTTTAGGATGCAGCATAGCGCAAAGCCATGAGAATTACAACAGTTCGGTGACGACCAGGGCGACCGCAAGGGATCGCCCTTACTAAACTACTCGTGATGCACGTTCTGCGTGTATATTAGGGGCGATACCATGCGGTCGCCCTGGCAATCATTCACAATCCCAGGTATTCGGCTATTCGGGT
>JBBQXY010000130.1:0-17370 GCA_038209195.1 Ktedonobacterales bacterium
TATCCTCCCTATCAGGGACAGGGGGGGTCGCCGCAGCAGGGGTATGCTGGTCAGCCAGGTTTGCAGGGACAGGGTTATGCACCGAACTATGTGCCGCCGGGGTATCCACAACAGCTTCCCTATGGGGCTTATCCAGGCTACAATGGCTATGCTTACCCTCCTTATGCTCCCCCATATTCCCCGTATTCCCAACACGCTCCGTATGGCTGGCAGCCCGTGCCACCGCCTAGAGATGGCTATCGTCTAACGGTGATAATTTTCTCGCTGGTGGGATCGAGCTTGGCACTGATCGGGGGATTTATTGCCGTTGCGTTGATGGTACTCATCTTCATCAGCAGGTCGATCAATCCCAACGTCAGTACACTCAATGATAGCCAGTACTTTAGCAGCGTGTTGACGTTTACCGCATTTGCGCTCGCGGGTCTCGTTGGGGGCGGCTTTAGTATGTACCATAGTATTCGGGGCTTGCTGAAAAAAGCTTCGCGCAGTTTCGCGCTGCCGTGGTTCTGGGTCTTCCTTGTGCTGTACCTGCTCGTGCTGGGCATTGGCTATGACTTACAGATCAATGGACAGGCGGTGACGACGCCCGCGCTGACTATTTTCCTGATTATCCTGGCGTCTCTTTTCCCGGCTCTGACATTGCTTGCGCTCGGTGTGCGCCGCTTGCGCTTCCCCGCTTGGCCCACGAGTTGGCGACGGTTCACGCTGGCCCTGACCAGTGGAGCTACGTTGGGCATTGGCCTGGCCCTGCTCTTGGAGTTGGGACTACTCTTCCTGATTGCGCGTGGCCAGGGCGCGACAAGTATAGTATGCGTTGATAATCCCAATGCGCCCGGCTGTGGCAATTTTACAACCTTCAATCTAATTTTCATTGTGGTCGCGCTAGTGGGGCCGCTAGTTGAGGAGACGGTGAAGCCGTTAGGAGTGGCACTGTTCATCGGGAAGGTACGCAGTGCAGCGGAAGCATTTATCTTAGGGCTGGCTGCTGGTCTAGGCTTTGCTGTGATTGAGACGATGGGCTACATCGGTTCCGGCTACCAGGACTGGTTAAGCGTCGCGCTAGAACGCACGGCGGCGGGTCTGCTGCACGGTTTTGGCACGGCGATGGTGGCACTGGGCTGGTATTATCTCACGCACAACAAGGGGCCGCAACGATACTGGAAGGCTATTGGCTGCTGGGCGTATGCCGTGGTGCAGCATATGATCTGGAATGGAACGGCTGTTATTGCGCTTTTACCAGGTCCAGTTGGCACGGCGATAAACAACTGGAACCTCACTCTTGGTGTTATCTCCATTCCCCTGGTCGAACTGCTGAATATCATCGAAGCTGTGCTGATCCTCGTCTTCTTCATCTATATGACAGGCAGATTGCGCCGACAGAAGCCCTCGCTACCTTCCTCCACCGTGGAAAGCAAAGGACAACAGTTGGGAGAAGCACGAGCGGTGGCGCGCATGTGAGCATAGTGCTTCGACCACCTTCATATGCTAGTGGGGATGCAAGGGGCCGCGCCCCTTGACTGCACCATGTCTGCACCCTGTCCGGGGGACAGGTAATACAGGTAATAGGGCTGTGCCCTAGCTTCCCCCCTTCCCCTGCCGCCGAAGGCGGCCAGCCAAATGAGTGTGGTCAGAGCAATAGCTTGCGGTTCTGACAGACGCTCATAATGAGGATAGGAATATGATAGGAATGAAGGAGATACAAAATGCAGCAGGTACAACCACAACCACGACAAGATATGCCAGTAGAGCAGAGTACAATACTACGCACGGTCGTTTGGCAAAACGGCAAACTCAGTGCAGAGAATACGCCAGAAAGATGGCACGAGATTTTAGAGGACCCAGACGCCTTGATCTGGGTTGATATGCTGGGCGATGGTTGTTCCCAGCATGATCTCTTACACGATGTTTTTGGGCTGGCCCCGATCACGCTGCAAACCATGGAGGAGGAGCACGAGCGGGCGAAATTTTCCGAGCAAGAGCATTACTTTTACGTGGTGGTCCACGGCTTGGTATTTGATACCCAAACCGAGGTGGCGGAGACACCCAAGATTGATGTCGTTTTTGGAAAGAATTTTGTGATTACCGCGCATCGCGCCGCGCTCCCCTGGCTTGACTCCCTGTTCGCCACGACGCAGGAAATAAACGCTGATGGACATATCATGAGCAAAGGGATAGCCCATCTGTTATATACTATCCTTGATACGCTGGTCGATAGTTACTTTCCGGTGCTTGATGACATCGACGAAATTATTGACGACCTCGAAGATGTGACGGTAAACTCCACCTCCAATGACGTGCAAGTTCGTATCTTCCGCATCAAACGCTCTCTAGCGCAAATGCGACGTACTATTAGTCCACAGATCGAGGTTGCCAACGCGCTGATTAGTCGCACAGGAAAATTCATTCCGGCGAAGGCCCAACCATATTTCTCAGATGTGCATGACCACCTGATCCGGACGTTTGAAGTGCTCGATGCCTATCGCGACTTGATGAGTGGCATGCTCGATGTATATCTGACCACGGTTTCCAATCGGCTCAATGTGATTATGAAGCAGCTCACTATTCTCGCCACTATCTTTATGCCCATCACTTTCATTACCGGTGTGTTTGGGCAGAATTTTGGGCATTTGCCCCAGGTAGAACGTGACAATGGCTCTTTCTTCTGGATCACGCTAGCCGTCATGGGACTGATTTCGGTGCTACAAATCTGGTATTTCAAGAGGCGGGGATGGCTTTAGGTTGCGCTTTGCGGTCTAAGCCTTGTGATCTCTTCTGATAAAAAACGAGATGGTCAACTACAAGAAGTCTATTGAAATGCTTTCTCTTTTGTCCGTTTTCGCTCTCGTACCTGGTTGCTTATAGCAAGGCTTCTCAGAAGTTGCACCAAGCAGGAGAACCCTGTCATTCCCCGGTCGAACGCTTTCACCTCTTGCTTGCTTCGCAAAAATATGTTATACTCTTCTTATAAGTCAAAGACAAGGTTACCTTTCGTCAGAACTTGCACTGTCATCACACTCCGGTGCGTGAACCCAATACCTCTCCCCCTAACATCTCCTTACCATGGATAAAGATAGGTCCCAAGTGTCCCAACCATCACCAAGTCTCATGCATGTTCCTACATCTGACGCAAGACCACTGAGAATTGGGGTCACATATGTCCCATCCATCACAAAGTTCCCAGCAGGAGAATCCTGCCGCAGCAGGCGTCAAAAAGACTTTTGAGAAATCCTGTCAGGGGATTGGGCTGATATTGACAATCGATGTGAATGTCCAGCATTTTATGCAAGAGGCCAATACGACAGCTTCCCTCGCTCATCCTCACATTGTGCGTTTGTTAAACTTTGATATTCAGCACGGTGCAGGTCTGGCAAGCTGAATGATGTGAGAGAGCAAGAAGGAATGGAGATTCTGCTTTTCTCTTTAACCCTCATCTGTTTTGCACTATGGAAGAGGTATGGGGAAATTATACGCCAAAATCTCTCAATAATTTCCCCATTAATCTGCCGCATGTCCGATAATTGTATCATGCTTTTCCAATATCGGACACTATTTAACGGGCAATAATAGATCCAAGACGTGAAAATATGCACTAAATATATTATATCGGACAGAATATCGGACAAAGTATCGGACAAGTGGCGATAAATAAGGTATTTGAAGTTGCTTATTTCTGCTACAATGAAGCTGTTCAAAGGCAGTAGCGGTTATTCTGTGGAGGTTGCTATGGCAAGGTTCAATGAAGTAGCTCTTAGGCGTTTGATTAAGGGTGGCGAGAATACTGGAAAACAGTTAGTGATTGCTACAGTGCCTCCAAATGATGGGTCTGTCTATCAATCTGGTGGGGTTTTTTGGGTGAGACGCAGTACACATACCGTACCATTAAGCGCATCTGAATTAATCGAAAAGGCAAACGACCGTGGACTTGTTCATTGGGAATTGCTGCCAGCTCGCAGAGCAACAATAGAGGATATTGATTTAGAGAGAAAAGAGCTTTTCGTGATTTAGAGGTACTAATAGAGCGTGGAAGATTAAAAAGCGTAGGTTCAAAACGGGGACGACGATACGAATTGCCATAAGAGAAAGTCTGTCACGTCAGCAAACTTGAGGATGTGAAGGTGGAAAGTAATGGCGAGTAGTTAGCATACAATAGATCAAAAAGAGGTCCTTGTGGTCAGAGAACTTTGCGAAAATAGGCAAAAAGTGTCGCTTGACTCGTGTTTTTTGGGGAACTGAATCGCGTGGATTGGCTCTGGATGCGCTTCTGGTGGATGGTGGGGCGAGAGGGAGTCGAACCCTCACGACCTTTCGGTCAGGGGATTTTAAGTCCCCGGCGTCTACCATTCCGCCATCGCCCCTTGCTTGTCGTGTTGTGATGCCATGATAGTATCATGCTTGGGGCTATTCGTCAACTATTTTTTCGTGATTGTTGCATTTACTACTTGTCCCAAAAAGGACGGCTCAACCCTCTTACTTTGGTGATGATCGCAGATGGTGGGTCATCACAACAACATTTTTACTCAGAGAATGAGAAGGAAGAAGAATATGACAAAAACATCTCAGGTGCCGTTGTTTGTACGGCTGGGAAATGCTCTGACATTGACCTTGCTGGGTGCTGGCTTCAAGCTAAGAGGACCTTTCTTTGTATTCGGCAAGTACTCTATGTACCTGCTCACTGTGCGTGGGCGCAAAAGCGGGCTGCCGCGTACTGTCTCGCTCGCGATTATTGAGCGCAATGGGAAGCGCTATGTGGGCTCCGTGTATGGCATAGTGGATTGGGTACGCAATCTGCGGGCAGCGGGAGAGGCCACCCTTACGCGTGGGCGTCGTTCTGAAACGGTCAAGGTAATAGAACTGCCTCCAGACGAGGCGGCCCTCGTGTTGCAAGCAGATGTCAAGGACGGCAACCCCTTCGCTCGCGGCTATGGCGTCAGCGCGGAATCTTCCCTAGAAGAGTTTGAGCGTGCGGTGGTCAGCCATCCGCTGTTTTTGTTGGAAAAGCAATAAAATTGACGCCTTGAATTGGGCGAAAGCAGAGCGATGTTCAAAGTTGTATAGTAACGATGTGGACAAGATATGTTCTTCATGAAGCGATGAAAGCATGAAGCGATGAAAGGCGGCAAGCAGAGTGGAATCCTTTGAAAGCTATCGTCCCTACCTGTTTGCCATCGCCTATCGCATGTTGGGCAGTGCGATGGATGCTGAGGATATGGTGCAGGAGACCTACCTGCGTTACCAGGCCACGGAGCCTGAGACCATTCACTCGCTCAAAGCCTTTCTCACGACGATCATCACGCGCTTGTGTATGGATCAACTCCATTTGGCACGCAGGAAGCGAGAACTGTACGTGGGTCCCTGGCTACCGGAGCCGATCCTTACGAAAACGACTGCTGACACGGGCGATCCCGAAAAGCGGGTGGAGACGGAGGAGTCGATTTCACTGGCCTTCCTGGTCTTGCTGGAACAGTTGCAGCCATTTGAGCGAGCGGTCTTCCTGCTACACGAGGTTTTTGAGTACAAGTTTGGCGAGATTGCCGCGATGCTAGCTAAGAGTGAGGCAGCCTGTCGCCGCTCGTTCAGCCGGGCGAAGCTCCATCTGCGCACGAATCGACCGCGCTTCCCGGTATCTCCGCAAATCCATCGGCAACTGCTCAACGGGTATCTCCAAGCGGCGCAGGGTGGTGATATTGCTCCCATGATGGACCTGCTCGCCGAAAATGTGACCTTGTGGGCTGATGCCGGAGGAAAAATCAAACAGGCCGCGCTACGTCCGATTCATGGGCGTGATGCTGTGGCACGCTTTAGCCTGGGAACGAGGCGATTTTGGCCAGAGGGCTATCAGGTGGAAATAGCGGAAGTCAATGGTCAGGCCGCTCTGATCATACGGGCTGGCGGTACAGTATTCTCTGTGCTGACCATTGATGTGGAGCAGGGGCAGATTCAGGCGATTCGCGTTATTGCGAACCCGGAAAAACTGGCACGGGCCGATAAATCGGCCCCTACTGTAGGTTCATGGGTATGGTCGTTTTTATGGGCGTTGGCCCCAGACGCTGAGGTAGTACCAGATGCCTCTGAAATCGTCGGAGAGCAGCTCGGCTAGCATTTTTTGATAGAGCCATTGTATGTCCTCTTGTGTGGTCAAGCCCATTTTGATGAGGAATGGTTGGATTAAATGATAGACGATCTGGTAGTCTTGATAGACGCCCTCGTGATCGGCTGTTTGGGCGGAGAAATCTATGGCGTGGGCCTTTTTCTTGATATCCAAGCAACCACTCTCACGCAGTAGACGGTTGAGCAAAGTGGTGGTGCCGAAGTATTTGGTTTGTGGGAAGTAATTGCGCTGGGCTTTTTGGAAGGCCTGTACCACCATTTCGCTGAGCTGCTCAAAGGCAGGACTGTTGGTCAATGGTAGCTCAAATTCGGTCAGGCAAATGATGCCCTGGGGGCGGCAAACGCGCACTATTTCCTGTACGAGCAGGGGCCACGCCTGGGGATTCATAAAACCAACGATGGTGCGAGCGTTCACGAGGTCAAAGCTAGCTTCGGGGAATGCCAGTGGCTTGAGCGCATCCATCACTTCAAAGTGGGCATTCTCCAGGCCACGCGCTTTCGCGTGAGCGCGAGCGTAATCGATCATTTGTTTGCTGACATCAAAGCCAGTGACCTCGATAGTGGGGTTCTCACGCGCCACTTCAAGCACCCAGCCGCCGGGGCCACAGGCAATATCAAGGATACTGCTGGCTTGGGAAAGGTCAAACTTCTCAGGGAATAAGCCCTCCATACCCTTTGTAAGTACGAGGTTTTGATTGAGCAGCCATGCCATTTCCATACTGCTTTCATCAATTACAAACGCATTTTCTTCCGCAGATGAGTCTGACGACTTTGCCATGAAATGAACTCCTTTAAAGTAGAGTGGTTTTACCCACATCATTCTAATTATTCTTGAATATACGGGGGAAGTTGTAAAAGTTCTTCTTCAAACTGTTTCCATACCATTTGCTGGGCTTTTATATACGAGAGAGCCTGACGATCGCGCATAGCTTGCAACATTACTTGCGAAACACGCTGTTGAAAGCCTTGCAGATATTGCTCCTGTGTGCGATAGTGAGGCATGAAAGCTAGGTTTATTTGCCGAATGTCGTAGAATTCCTCTGGCTCAAAGACTAATGTCATCAGTTCGGCATACTTTTCGATGAGTAGACTACGCGATGGGAGAAAAAAGTTGGGCTGGGTGCAAGAGACGAGCAGGCAGCCAGCGATGTTTCCTGAGCGCAGGATAGGATATGCCGCGGCCCCTTCTTCCCATTCCACCCAATGAGCGGAAAATATACCCTGCCCCTCTATACGATTCTGGAGCACCCGTTGACGACTGTGGGTGACGACGTAGCCCGCAAGCGATTCTTCGCCCAGAAAAATTGCACGTTGCTCTAGATGCATGTCCCATGGCGTGGTTCCGCGAACCACTGATTCGCGCAAACTGCGTACTTTGTTATCCTGTGAAGGTGGCATGCATTGCACGATAGTGATTGCCAGCCCAACATGATTAGGGTCAAGTTGCCCGAGGGCTTGTTGTAAAATGAGATTGCTTATGGACCAGAAACGCTGTGACTGAGGTGTGGTGGAGTAGGCGTTGAGCATGCGAGCATAAAACGCGGAGGGGATCTCCGGTGGGGCATCTTCAACGTGCTCAAGTGGTGCGCCAGTGAAGCCAGGGAATTCTTTGGCTATCAATTCTATGAGCAACGTGCGATGCTGTGGTAGGGCGTCGAGCAAATGGTACAGGTTCGTTTGGCGAGGCTGCGACGTGTTATTTGCCCAGCGAGTCAGGGTCACAGTGCTGATATCCAATTCGTTGGCAATGCGTTGCCGCTCTTGAGTATCACGAATAAGGTGGCCCAGGAGTTCTCTCCATGACGCGTATTTTTCCAACGCCATCACCTCTACTGCTAGATTTGTGCTGTTCTATCTCTGCTACCCTTAGCATAACACTGTAGAGGTGCAACGTCAACTGTTTGGTTAATCGATTCATCTGCGAGCAAATCCGACAATTCTGCCTGGACGGGCGGTACGTATTGACGAGACTTACCTTGTAGGGCATAATACATGACGGTAATGGTGAATATTTGTTCATACATAGAATGAACCAGACGAAGTAAAATGATGGAAAATACCGTGGAGAGTACAGGCATTGCCGCAGAACAGGTTACGCGGGGAAGCTATGATGTCATCGTGGTGGGTGCGGGACACGCGGGCTGTGAAGCGGCTTTAGCGAGTGCGCGTATGGGGCGCAAAACGCTGTTGTTGACGATGAACCTGGATAGCGTTGCCTTGATGCCCTGCAATCCTTCGATGGGGGGGCCTGCGAAGGGACACCTGATTAAAGAGATTGATGCCCTGGGCGGCGAAATTGGGCGTAATACCGACCGCACATTCATTCAAATACGCTTGTTGAACACCAGTAAAGGGCCTGCCGTGCAGGCACTGCGCGCACAGTGTGATAAGCAGGCGTATCGGCTGGCGATGAAGTTTGTGTTGGAGGGCCAGCCTGATCTGGAATTGAAGCAGGCCACTATTTCACGGATGATCAGCGAGATAGGGGCCGATGGTCGTCCGCGCATGTGTGGTGTCGTCACTACAAACGGCTGGCAATATTACGCTAAAGCAATTATTTTGACAACGGGAACGTTTATCAATGGGCGACTCGTGGTGGGCGAAAAAACATCTCCTGGTGGACGCGCTGGTGAGGGGCCAGCGCTGGGCATCTCCGATGCACTACGCGCCTTAGGGCTACAGATTAGCCGCTTTAAGACGGGAACGCCGCCGCGCATCGATGCACGCAGCATCGACTTTAGCAAAACCGAGCCACAGCCGGGTAGCCGCACACCGCTCTACTTTTCGCAAGATCGAACCGCGCGGGAAGATGTGCAACTGCCCGGAAGTCTGCCCAATCCTCTCTATCCCATCACCGACGAGGATTTGCACGGCTGGCGTCCACAATTACCTTGCTATCTTGTGCGCACAACCGCGCAGACGCATCAAATTATTCGCGATAATCTGCACCGCTCTCCCCTCTACACGGGCGTTATCGAGGGTGTTGGGCCGCGCTATTGCCCATCCATCGAGGATAAGATTGTGCGCTTCGCCGATAAAAGCACACACCAAGTTTTCTTGGAGCCGGAGGGGTGGCGCACGGGAGAAGTCTACGTGCAGGGCATGAGTACGAGCCTTCCTGAAGATGTGCAACTCGCGATGCTGCGCAGCATTCCTGCCCTGGAACGGGTAGAGATGATGCGTGTCGGCTATGCCGTTGAATATGATTATGTGCCACCAGAGCAACTGCGTAGCACGATGGAGACAAAAGTGGTGGCTGGGCTGTTTCTTGCTGGTCAAATCAATGGCACCTCTGGCTATGAAGAGGCTGCGGCACAGGGCCTCATGGCTGGTATCAACGCGGCATTTTACGTGCGAGACGAGAAGCCCTTTGTATTGGGTAGACACGAGGCCTACATCGGTGTGCTGATCGACGATCTGGTGACACGCCCGATGAGCGAACCCTATCGGCTGCATACCTCACGGGCGGAGTATCGCCTCTTGCTGCGACCGGATAGCGCGGACCTGCGCTTGAACGACTATGCCTACCAATTTGGCTTGATTGACGACACACGCTATGCACAGGTAGTGCAGAAACGTGCGCATATACGACAGGCACTGACGCAACTGGACACCATTACATTTACCTCGTCGCGCGCGGTGGAGATGCACGCGCACGAACTTGGCATTGCTCCGTTGGGACAGATGCTCTCGGCACGCGAACTCTTACGGCGTCCAGAGGTGTGCTATAAGCAGGTAGAACAGCTTTCACAGCGCACGGCAGAAACGGCAGGTACTTCAGGAGATACCGCCTTACCAGTATTGCCGGAGGAGACCGCGGAAGAGGTGGAGCTACAGGTCAAGTACGAAATCTATGTGCGGAAACAAGAGCAGATCGTGCATCGAGTGCGACGGTTGGAGGATCAACTTCTCCCTGAGACGATCAACTATCAGGACATCCCACATTTACGTACGCAGGCACGACAAAAACTCTTGCTGACACGACCACGGACAGTAGGGCAAGCTTCGCGTGTAGAAGGGGTAACACCTGCTGATGTAGCCATCTTAATGATATACCTTGAAAAGCTGCGAGCTATGCAAGTAGAGGCTTGACAGTTGAGGAATTTAACGTGTACTATGCAATTACAAAATAAATTTACACAATGTCAATACATTGTATTTATTTCCCTCGTGCGATGGAGAGATAAGGTGGTCACAAAGGCCACCCAAATGCAACATTTGACACAGACACGTTAGCTCATTTTGATGACAGATGGTGCCCCCTACATTTGTTGTCCGCAATGAGTAGAGATGCAATGCAGTCAAATAACGTGAGATAACTCTTCATTGTCGCCGCTGGCGACTCGCTCATGCATAACAACGCCAGAAAACTGCACTGGGACATGAGAAGCCCACTTGTTCAGTATGGTGAACAATTAGCACGCTACTAACCACCCAATTGCTGTATGGTGGTTAAGAAGGGGGAAAACCTTGTATATTCTTGTGGTAGATGATGATCAATTTGCCAACACCCTGGTGCAATTTGTCCTGCGTAAAGAAGGTTATGAAGTTGATACGCTGGACAACCCCCGTGGTGCGATGCAGATGATTCAAAAACGCGAACCTGACCTGCTCATACTGGACGTGACGATGCCCTTTATAACTGGTTTCGAGTTTTCCGCGCAGTTGCGGGCTGCTGGATATGATACGCCACTTATTTTTATAACGGCTAAGGATTCCATAGAGGACATCATTCATGGCTTCAAGATTGGAGCAGATGACTATATTTGCAAGCCATATAACCACCAGGAGTTAGTAGCGCGAGTTCAAGCAGTGATGCACCGCGTGAATAAGAAGAATGGCAACATGGATAATCAATCGATCAGAGGGGGCATGTTTGAGTTGTTCCCCGCTGATCTCAAGGTTGTTATTTCGGGGCGTCCTGCCATCGTCCTTACCCCAACAGAGATGCATGTTTTGCGTATGCTTATGCTCTACGCCGGACAAGTGGTAAAGCGCAATCAATTGCTCTCGGAGGTATGGAATGACAACGACAGCAACAGCAACATTGTCGATGTTTATATTCGCCGCCTGCGGGTGAAATTAGAAGATGATCCCGATAAACCACTTCACATTATATCAATACGAGGAAGTGGATATAAGTTTAATGGGAAATAGAGGGGACGCGTATTGTGACAAAGCATACATCTAAGCAGATGCAAGTAGCTTCACTCTCCGTAGAGGAACGATTGGCAACCTCCATCGTGTATACTGATAACAAGCAAAGTGACGAGGAGAAGGAGATTGAGATTACGGGCGACAGTCGCCAGGAAAAGGGAATTACACCCACGATGAAAGCAGGTAGCCATCCTTATTTGGAGGAGATGGTCTCCCATACGCCCGACGCGCTAATTGCATTAGATCAGCATTTCCAAGTGCTTGATCTCAATCCCGCTGCTAGTACAGTGCTAGGGTGGTCTGCTGAAAAAGCTGTTGGACGTGGGTGTACAGAAGTTTTGCACTGCCAGAACTTAAACAAGATGGTACTATGCGGCACCTCAAGCTGTCCACTGGAGCGCGTCCTCCAGCTCAAGCAGCCATTACCAAATGAAGAATTGATTATTGGTGATTCGTGCGAGGTTTCAGCCAGTATTACCCCGGTTGACGTTGGCAATGACGAAGTCCACGTCCTCTTTACCACCCGCGATATGTTTGCCATCAAAGTGGCCAACCGTGTACGTGCAAACTTTGTCTCCATGGTTTCGCATGAGCTGCGCACGCCATTGAACTCCGTCCACGGTTTCATTGATTTACTTAGCCAGGGTCACATGGGTGAACTGAATCAAGAGCAATTGAAATACCTGCAATATACCCAGGAAGGGGTACTTCTGCTGATTGCCATTGTGGAAGACATTCTTTTCATGACGCGCTCAGATGTGGGCCAATTTGAAATCAAGCAACAAGAGGTCAACTTCCGCGTGGTGGCAAAGCAGGTCGTGAGTAGCATGGAGCCACAGGCCCGGAAAGCTGGTGTGGTGATCAAAAAGGACATTCCTACGCCTTCGCCTCTACTCTATGCTGACCCGCAGCGCATGAAGCAAGTACTCAACAATCTGGTCGCCAATGCCATTAAGTTTACGCCACCCGAGGGTACCGTGACCATTCAAGCACGCCCCTACAACAAAGATTTTGTGATGATCTCGGTGACAGACACCGGCTATGGCATCCCCGCCGAAGATCGCCAGCACATCTTTGAGCGTTTCTACCAATCGAATCATACGATGCAAAGTCGCATGGGCGGCTATGGTCTCGGCCTTTCTATTGCCAAACTGATTGTGGAGCAGCACGGTGGGAGCATCAATTTTGAATCAACCCTCAAAGAGGGTACAACGTTCTATTTCACGATCCCCGTTTTCAAAAAGCAACGAGGGTAATACAATACCAAATTTATTGCCACAATGTGGGAGGGCCTTCTTGGGTAGGTTCGCGCCAGGCATTATCTTTGGAGAGTTTATCGGCTTGACGGGTGGGTTCTGGTAGACGATAGCCTTTGCCACAGGCCAGGACATAGCGAATGCTCGTTTCCAGGCTGATACGATGCCCAAGCGAGATAATCATCGGTTTGACATGGCTGCGTGTGCGTAACGCGGCACCCACAGTCTGGTGTTTGAAGTCGAGCGGGAGCCATGCGCCGACCTCATCGCTAAGAGCTTCCTCATCGTACTTGCCACGCAAGATTGACTTGGCGCAGCCAATAGTGGGCAGATCAAGCCAGAGCCCCAGGTGAGAGGCAATGCCCAGGAAGCGCGGGTGGGCAATACCCTGCCCATCCACCATCACCAGATCAGGTTGGGTATGCAATTGGGCAAATGCGCCGAGGATGCAGGGTATCTCACGAAATGAGAGCAGCCCCGCAATATAGGGCATGCGTACAGGCTCTTCATACACATGTCGCTCCACGATCTCCAGTGTGGGGTAGGAGAGCAAGACCACGGCGGCGCGTGCCATGTTGGTTTCTTCGTTCAGTGCCATATCTACACCAGCCACGAGGTGTATTTCGTCTGGCAACTGGTCGGTGCGAATAACGTTTGCCGCCAGTTCTTTCTGGATCGCTATAGCCTCCGCTGGCTGCAAATTCCATGCATGAAGTGGTAGTTTTGCCATGTGACTTAGCGAGCCTCCGCAATAAAAATCATCCGTTTGCTCTCCAAGAGGGCAGGACTGAGTTCATAGTCGCCGTAGACATCTTTGATTGTAAAACCAGCCTGTTCCAGCAGGAGTTCCATCTCGCTGCGCTCGAAGAGGTAGAGAAAGGTGGTAATAACGGTACGATGGAGTGCGCCGCCCTGGGGATGCTGGTCGTAGAAATGCGTTAACTCAAGCAGGTGTGTGCTAGGCGAGGAGGCGGGGCTGACCAGATGAGTGAGGATCGTGCCGTCGTCCCGAGTCCATGTCCCCTGCATGAGCAGTTGACCGCTCAAATTTTCCATGTAACGGGCGTCCACGTTGCTGATATCGACGATGAATGTGCCTCCCTTGGGAATATGGGCGCGAATAGCAGCCAGAGCTTGTTGCTGCGCTTTGCGCGAGGTGAGATGCGCGAAGGAGCCGAGGGCGATAAAGGCCAGACTAAATTTTTGTGGCAGGTGCAGGTTGCAGATATCTTGCTGCACCAGTGTCACTTGCTCTGCCACTCCCGCCTCTTGCAGGGTGTTACGAGCCAGGGTGAGCATGGCGGCTGAGGTGTCCACCCCGGTGAGGCTGTAGCCCTCCTGGGCAAGTGGCAGCAGCAACCGTCCGCTACCACAGGCCAATTCAAGGATAGGGCCGGTGCTGAGGGTCGCAAAGTCCCGATAGAGGTCTACATCCTCCAAAAAATGGGCATGTTCAACGTCGTAAAAGGGCGCAATCAGATCATAATCGTTCATATAGTATCAAAACTGGTGATTTTCCAGACACCGTTCTCTTCTTTAAGCTGCAACTGCACCGCATACGCCGTACCGTTGCGCGTCACTGACATCGTGACGTTGGCGGTATTCACGCCGTTGGTGCTATCAGTACTGATGTTGGTTTGCGAGAAGGAAGTTACGGGGCCCTTGACCTTATCTTGTGCCTGCCCCACCTGCGCGAACGAAGACGCGTTCACGAATTGACTTTGCACGGTACCGCTGGTATCCAGATAGGTATAGGCCTGATTATAATTTTGATCTTTGATGTCTTGATAGTAGGAGTTGACGGCAAGGCTGGGTCCAGCTATCGTCTTTGCGAAGTAGCCAATGCCCGCGTAGCTGGCAAAGGCGCAACCACCACAGACCAGAACAAGTAAGCCACCGACGATAGCAAGGGTGATCCAAAGCCAACGCAGTGATTTCTTCTTTTGCGGTTGCCCATAATTGGGCATGGGCGGAGCACCAGCATACATGTAGTCTGGCGATGGTGGATTATATGGTTGCTGTCCATACGCTGGTGGTGGATTATATTGTGTTGGTGGTTGACCGTACGGCGGTTGCGGTTGACCATAGGATGATGGCGGCTGCTGCCCCGCGCCATACGGCTGATTTGGATCATAGCCCATACGATTGTGTCCTCCGATGAACGTTTGCTAATGTGTTTTTACCCATTGAGCGCGCCACTAGTATACCGTTGGAACAGGCAGATTGCAAGGGATAGATGCTAGTGTTGGACCATGACGGAGAGAAAGACAAACAGAGCGCAGCCGCCGCAGAGCATTAAGCCAATGACCAGAAACACCAACCTGAATGCCAAGCGCATCATAATCCAACGCATAAAAAAGTTACCGGTATTGTCTGCCTGCGGCTGCACCTGTGCATACGATGGGACATTAAACTGGTTCGCACCATACTGGGGTTGGTTATACTGGCTATATTGGTTGTACTGGTCGGGCTGTTGCCATTGGGGCTGACCATATTGCGGCTGTTGCCACTGAGATTGATCATACTGAGTTTGCGGGGGCTGTTGCCACGACGAATTATCAGGTGACGAATACCATTGTGGTTGATTATCCTGGCTCATTTGACCACCTTCCTTTTTGCACGTTTGTACTGATGATTGTATAGGGAACATTTCTTTTGTAATGCGCATTATCAGTATACGGTCGCTTGCTAGAGTACACAAGGGGATTGATCACAATGGTTTAATGAAGTGGGTTACACTTGCACCTTTCATAAGTTCGCTAAGTGTATATAAAGCTGAGGAGAGAGGAAGATAGTTATTATTTCTTCGAGAATGAAGGAATATCTACGGGCAGAGCTATGCGAGAAAAGGAATTTCCAAAAGCGTGTGATAGCTTTTCTTTGTAAGGTGAACGCAGCCTTAAACGGTTGCTTTGGGCATTAGCAAAACTAGTTAAGAAATCAAAGGGAACACTAAAAACTGATTTAAACTCTACTACTTGTATCCCTTGTTTCATTTTGTCCAATCGGCATTCGTTTAGCATATGATAGCTGTACATATTGCCTTTTCTGATTTCTTCCTGTATTTTTGGTTCTAGAAATTTTTTCTCCTGTCTTCCTAAATCCTCTAGAGACCAGTATGGACAGACAAGAACAAATTTAAGTTTACGCTGTTCCAGATCACAAGACTGACTCATTACTACAACATTGTATCTATACATTTTTCCGGCCATATCGCGTTCTATTACATTTGGTGCTAATGGTTGTTGAATTAAGTCGGAAGTGTATTCTGGAACAAACGTAGGAAGATAGGAGATAAAATCGCCTTGTTCAAGATCTGGTCCATCTACTATTTCATACCATAGATCTTCACTTACCACGTAACATACTCCCAAAAGCTACTTATTCTTCAGGTAGCAGATCAAGTATTGCAAGAGGCTCTCCAAACCCTATGTCCTGTACATGCATCACCACTTTTTCCGTGGAGAGAGGAGGCATATCTACCCAGATATCTTGCTCTAGATTGAGCTCCATTTGTTCCCTCATATAAGATGATACATGCGTCAGGCTGATAGTAGCTAAAGACTGTCGGACAAGCTGTTCTTTTATCTGGTACATCGCAGCTTCAACCGATCTAGCAAGTTTATTGAAGTAACATCCATCAAATACAACTTTAGGAGTTGCACTTTTGTCAGCACTTAATGTCTCTGACCACATTTTAATTGGTTCAAAACCCATAGGGTACTCAGTAGGTATGAATCTAGTTTCATCATAGATGTAAGTACTAGCTCGGCTCACTTGCTCACCTCCTCGAAAATCTCACAATGTGTTTTTTCTGTAAAAGCGGCATCAAACGCATCTTCTAAATGCTTATGCGCAACCTCAAGCCAATCTGAAACTTCGTCTTTAGAAGGAACAGATGCAGTTAAACTAAACATACTAAGATCCAACAGATACGCAATTTTAGTCTCTCCTTCAGGAATCGCAGTTCCGAAAGTAATTCTGAGGTTACCTTGTAATACGTGATATGGTACATCTACGTTAAGTAAGAACCTAGGGAACATCTGGGGTATAGGATTTGGAGCTTGCGGCAATATACGAAAGTAATCTTCAAGTTCAAACTCCGTGAAAGGAATATCAATGCGATTCACATAACGTAAGATCACATTGACTAAGCTCTCCAGATTTGCTGTCTTACAGTACACAGACAGATACTTCAAGACTTCTGCTTTGAAATGTTCCCAACCATTATAAGGTGGTAGCTGATGAATTGAAAGATTATCAGGACCAATATGGATAACTACAGTACCATCTTGGTTTATAAATTGCAATTTAGTCTGTGATTGCTGAACAATCTTGCTTTCGCTTTGATCGACTCTCGTTTCGATAACGTTTATTTGCTGTTTATTTGGAAAATTGTCTCGTATCTGCTCATAAAACAGTCCTGGAATAGTCCAGTCCCATGGCTCTGAACTTGAAAAGCGGAAATCACATACAGCCTCAATAAGCGGAGGTTGGTTATAGGTTCTCGCCATGAGTATTCACTCCAATTTGCATATTCTGAGGATTTCTAAATCCATTATAACATATAACAGTAAGGTGTAATCAATTTTATAAACTGATCGGTATAGGGGTCCGTGGCGCAATGGAACAGAAAAGTGGTTTAAGCAAAAGCGGTAAAAGAGAATAAGAAGCAGCTATCCCGGCTGTTTTCTGCATTAAGAGAGTCGCATTTACGGCTCCTCGTCAGGTTGATCTGGCACCCTTAATGGCCGGTGTTGACCAGCAGCGAGCGTGTCGGGCAAATTAAAGTGATACTTCCCAGAGAAATTGACATGTTGCGAAACTAAAGGAGAGAGCCTAGCAACAT